>PMOM01000199.1:12969-13927 GCA_003161535.1 Caulobacteraceae bacterium
GAGGCGGCGAGCCCGCCAAGATGATCGCCGAACTGGGTCAATTCGCCCTTGTTTTGGGGCTCTGCCTTTCGTTGGCCCAAGCGGGTCTATCGTCGGTCGGCAGGATGCGGCGCAATGCGGTTCTGACGGGAGCGGGAGAGGGCGCCGCCCTGGCCGCCCTGGGCGCCATCGCGATCGGTTTTTCGGCGCTCATCTGGTCCTTCGTCACTTCGGACTTCTCGGTGATCAATGTGGCGGAGAATTCTCACACCGAGAAACCGTTGATCTACAAGATCGCCGGCGCCTGGGGCAGCCACGAGGGCTCCATGCTGCTGTGGTGTTTCGCGCTCACCGCCTATGGCGCGGCATTGGCTCTGGCGCGCGGCCTGCCTTGGGGCCTCAAGGCGACCGCGGTGGCCGCTCAGGGGGCCCTGGGCGTCCTGTTCATTGGCTATCTGGTGTTCGCCTCGAACCCGCTGTTGCGTCTGGCCCATCCGCCCGTGGAAGGCCGTTCGCTCAATCCGCTGCTGCAGGATCCGGCCCTGGCGGCCCATCCGCCTTTTCTCTACGCCGGCTATGTGGGCCTGTCGGTGGTTTTTTCGCTGGCCGCCGCGGCGCTCATCGAAGGACGCATCGACGCCGCTTGGGCCCGGTGGGTCCGACCCTGGACGCTGGCGGCGTGGAGCCTGCTGACCATCGGCATCATGCTGGGCTCCTTTTGGGCCTATTACGAGCTGGGTTGGGGAGGCTGGTGGTTCTGGGACCCCGTGGAAAACGCCAGCCTGATGCCATGGCTGGCCGCCACCGCCCTGCTTCACTCCGCGACGGTGACCGAAAAACGCGGCGCTCTGGCCGCCTGGACGGTCTTCCTGGCCATCTGCGCCTTCACCCTTTCCATGCTGGGGGCCTTTCTGGTGCGCTCGGGCGTGCTGACCTCGGTGCACGCCTTCGCCATAGACCCGGCTCGCGGCATCCTGCT
>PMOM01000060.1 GCA_003161535.1 Caulobacteraceae bacterium
CCCCTGCGCCACGCCCGCACCACCCACGCCAACCTCGTCGAGCGGGCGCTGATCGCCCCCTATTGGGTGAACTACCACTGCGAGCATCACATGTTCATGCACATGCCGTGCTGGAGTCTGCCCCGCGCGCGGCGATTGCTGAAGCGCGATGGCGTCACCCCACGCATGGAGGGCTCGCCCGGCTATGCCAGCGTGCTGAAGGCGGTTTCCGTGGCCGCCTGATTGCCATTTCCCCCGGGCCCGGCTAGAACATACCGGGAACAACGGAGGGACGAGCATGCGCGAAGACGGCAAGATCGACTATGTGGAATTTCCCGGAACCGATCTGGCGGCGACCAAGAAGTTCTATGGCGCGGCGTTCGGCTGGACCTTCCAGGATTACGGTCCTCAATACGTGGCCTTCGAGGGCCAGGGCGCCGATGGCGGTTTCACCACGGGCGAGGCGCCGGAAAAACCTCTGGTGATACTTTACGCCCACGACCTGGAGGCCATGGAAGCCAAGGTGCGCGGGGCCGGCGGATCGATCACCAAGCCGATCTTCGCCTTTCCCGGCGGTCGGCGCTTTCACTTCCGAGATCCATCCGGCAACGAGCTGGCCGTCTGGTCGGCGACCTAGAGATTTACGGGGCGCTCAGGACGGCGCGGACGATTCGCCGAGCTCATCGCAGATGACGTCGAACCCCACCAAGGTGGCGGGCCCGAACGTCGTTGTAATGGCGGCGTCGACGGCGTCGCGGCCCCTGGCCATGAGGATGCGTCCGATCCTTGGCTGGTTATTACGCGCATCGAAGGGGTACCACTGGCCGTCCAAGAAGACGTCGAACCAGGCGCTGAAATCCATGGGAAGGAGCAACGGCACGCCGATGTCGCCCAGATAGCCGGTGCAATAGCGGGCCGGAATGTTCATGCAGCGGCAAAAGGCGATGGCCAGGTGCGCATAGTCGCGGCAGACCCCAAATTGTTCCTCGTGCGCATCCCAGGCGGTCTTGGTCGGCCGGGCATGCTGATAGCCGAAGGTGATGCGGTCATGCACGTAGTCAACAATGGCTTGGACGCGCGCCCAGCCAGGTTGGACGCCGCCAAACAGGGACCAGGCGATCTCGCTCAATCGATCGGTTTCGCAGTACCGGCTGCCGAGGAGGAAAACGATGGCCTCGTCGGGCAGATTCTCCACCAGCGTTTCGGTCGCCTGGGGCGCGAAGGGATCGGCTAGACCACTATCGCGGATGACGAAATCGGCGGAGAGAACCAGGCGCCCGGGCGGCGCCAGCACGCGGTGACAGATATTGCCAAAGCCGTCCTGGTACCGGGCCACATCAACGTTCGGAACGGTCCGCAAGGTATCGCGCGTCTCGAGATCGCCCTGGCGCGAGGGATGCACGCTGAGCATCAGCAGCATGGGCGAGGGCTGGGGGCACTCGTAGACGATCTCGAACCCGGCGCGGATGCGCATGGGCCTCTCCTAACATCGGCGACTAGGCGGCCACCCCAATGCCCGCGACGCCAGGCACTCGCCGACGATGATCTTCTGTCACCAAATTGACCTCGACGTCCATGCCCAGGAAGTCCGAGGCGACGCCCTGCCAGGCCCCGTGAAGGGGGACCGCCTGGCGTGGATCCCTGGCGATGGCGACTCGAATAAGATCGGAATTACCGACGATCCCATTGGTGGGATCAAACTCGACCCAACCGCATGCCGGCAGATAGACTCGCGCCCAGGCGTGGGTGTGACCATGCCCCGAAGAATCGGAACGTAGGCGGCTGCGTGATGGGCTGTAGATGTATCCGGAGACGTAGCGGGCGGCGAGACCCAGGGAGCGGACGGCCTCAATCATCAGCATCGCGAAATCGCGGCAGCTGCCGCGGCCGAGCGCCAAGGTCTCCAGGGGCGTCTGGGTGCCAATCTCAACGCGCGCCTCATAGCGGAAATCGGCATGGATCGCCTGGGTCATCTGGGCGAGCAACCCCTGCAGGCTCGTCGGCCCGCTGCGATTGACGAATCGCCTTGCCCAATGCTCGAGAACGCCGTCCGGGTCAGGATACTGGCGCTCCAAGGACCGCAGCAGATCGGGCATGTCTTCGGGACTGTAGGCAAACGGCATGGCGCCCAGGTAGGGCTCAATCTCGCCATCGACGTCGGCGAAGGCGGGCAGGGGCGCATGTTCGAGGCGCACCCGGCTCTCGAAGGTCAGCTCCGCCGCGAGCGCTGAAAATTTCGCGACGCCGACGCAGTTGCCGAATACATCCTGGACGTAGCGCAGATGGGCGGGCTCGGGCGAAATGTTTACATGCGAGGTCAGCACCCGTTGATCGTAGCTTTCACGGGGCCGGAACATCATGCGATGTTCTCCGAACGCCACCGGTTTTCGGTAACGGTATCGGGTCAGATGTCGAATGGAGACCAGCGGCATTGCAAAACCCTAAATCCGATTCGGCGCGAACTTCCTATCGACTTCTGACAGATGCCGACCCCGCGCCCGCTATTGTCTCTAACGCGGGCGCTCGCTCCCGGTTTTTGCTCATTGGCGACCACGCGGGCCGAGAAATTCCGCGAAAGCTCGCCAGGCTCGGCCTCACCGATGGCGAATTGGACCGTCACATCGCCTGGGACATCGGGGTGGAAGGCCTCGGCGCGAAGATGGCGGCGGCCCTGGGCGCCTGTTTCATTCGCCAGAGGTATTCGCGCCTGGTCATCGACTGCAATCGAGCGCCCGGCTGCGAAGACTCCATTCCGCTCGTCAGCGACGGCGTGGCGATTCCCGGAAACCTCCGCTTGACCGAACAGGAGAGGCTAGCGCGACGAACCGAAATTTATCAGCCCTACCAGGACCGCATCGCCGCGGAATTGGACGCACGCGCCTCGGCGGGCGGCGGGACCATCCTGGTGGCGCTGCACAGCTTCACACCCAGTCTCCAAGGGGTCGCCCGACCCTGGAGCTTTGGGATTCTCCATCAAGGCGACTCACCGTTTTCGGCAAGGATGCTGGCCGTGATGTCCTTGGCGCTGGGAGCGGTGGTCGGCGACAATCAGCC
>PMOM01000209.1:0-12973 GCA_003161535.1 Caulobacteraceae bacterium
ACGGCGCCGCTGAGGCCGACGACTTGGCACAGGAGGCTCAGCGCCAGGGCTGGCATCATCACCGCGCTGGCCACGAAGTCGGCGGTGAGATTGGCGAACACGCCATAGTTGGCCACGCGATTGAAGTGCTGGATGGCGAAAGGCCCGGTGGCGGCGCCGGCGACGAAACTCACCATCAATAGGGCCAGCACCCAGTCGCGCAGGTTCTGCAGCCCCGCCAGCGGCCACGCTAGGCCCACCGGTCGCGCGCCGCGCCGCCAGATCTCGGCCAGCGCCACCAATGAAGCGGTGGCGCAGAAGCTCATCTCAAAGCCCGGCTGGACAACCACCTCGGGCTCGATCAGCAGAATGATCAGGGCGGCCACGGCCAGCGAATGAAGGCTGACCGCTCGACGGTCTACCAGAATGGCGAAGAAGGCGACACTGGCGGTGATGGCCGCCCGGCGCGCGGGCGGATGAGCGCCCGACAGGATCAGATAACCGGCGACCACCACCAGCGCTGCGGCGGCGGCGAGTTTCTTGCCCGAAACGCGCAGGGCCAGCCACGGCCAAGCGGCGATGGTCCATCGAAACGCGAAGAAGGCGAAGCCGCTCAACGCCGCGGTGTGCAGGCCGGCGATGGCCAGCATGTGAGCCAACCCCGAGGCGCGCAGGTCATCGCGGTGGCTGGCCTCCAGCCAATCCTGGTGGCTGGTGGTGACCGCCACGGCGAGGCCGGCCGCGCCGCCGTCGTCGGGACCCATAACCGCGGCGATGTCGCCGGCCAGCTTGCGCGCCACCGACCAACGCATGGCGTTGATCGCCAGTTCGAGCCTTAGGCGCCACGGCGGAGCCGGCAGAGAGACGAGCGTTGGCTGGCGCATGGCCAGGCCGACGCCGCCGATGCCTTCGAACCAGGCGTCGCGGGCGAAATCGTAGGCTCCCGGCGATGCAGGGCCAGGAGGTGGGTCCAGCAGGGTTTCGATCCTGATCGGCGTCCCGGGCGGCGGAGCGCTTTCCGGTCCCCCGGGCGCCGCCATGACAATGCGGATGCGGCGCGGCGTATCGCCGGGCGCGAGCCGGGCGATCCGCACCGGAGCGATCAGAAGCCGTTCGCCCCGCTCGCTGGGCGTGGCGATATCCACGACCCAGCCATCGACACTGACCACGCCCAGGCGCGCCGAGGCGATCGGCGCGGCGACCCGATCGCTGTGCAGCTTGGCGATGAGGAACCCGCCCGCCATCACGGCCGCCAGGCCGGCCGCGGCGATCACCCAGCGCCGGCGGCTGAAACGCCAGGCGAGGAAACCCGCCCCAGCCGACACGGCGGCCAGGGCGCAGGCCAACCACAGGGGGGGTTCGGCTTTGAGGCCCAGATAGGCTGCCGCGCCCAGGCCAAAGGCCACCGGCGTCCACAGCAGAACCCGGCCCTGTTGCTCCGCCAACGCTCCAGCCAGGACGCGGCGTCCGGCCGCTAGGCTAGGAAGGGCGCGCTGCGGCATGATAAGACCCGCCGCCCGCGCCCAGATAGGCGTCTTCTTCCTGGACGGCGCAGGGCCGGCCGCTTCAGCCGGAACCGCGATGTTCGCTCCAAACCGACCTGTCGTCACCCGTATCGCCCCGTCGCCCACCGGTTCCATGCACATAGGCACCGCGCGGACCGCCTTGTTCAACTGGCTTTACGCGCGCCACCGCGGCGGAACCTATCTTCTGCGCATCGAAGACACCGACCGCGAGCGCTCCACGCAGGGGGCCGTGCAAGTGATCCTGGACGGTCTCGCGTGGCTGGGGCTCGAACCGGACGGACCGCCGGTCTTCCAATTCGCCAGAGCCGAGCAGCATCGCGAAGCGGTGCGGGTCCTCTTGAGCAAGGGACGCGCCTATCGCTGCTACATGACCGTTCAAGAAGTCGCCGCGGAACGCGAGCGGGCGCGCGCCGAGGGGCGCGTCCTTGCCTCCCCGTGGCGGGATCGTGAGGCGCCTTCGCGCACCAACGCCCCCTTCGTGGTGCGATTTAAGAGTCCGCTGAGCGGGGAGACGGTGGTGGATGATCTGGTCAAGGGCCCCGTCAGCTTTCGCAACAAGGACCTGGACGATCTTGTGCTTTTGCGCTCGGACGGAGCACCGACCTATAATCTGGCGGTGGTTGTCGATGACCACGACATGGCCGTCAGCCACGTCATTCGGGGCGACGATCACCTCAACAACGCCGCGCGCCAAATCCTGATCTACCAGGCCTTGGAGTATGAATTGCCGGCTTTCGCTCACCTGCCGATGATCCACGGTCCGGACGGGGCCAAACTCTCCAAACGTCACGGCGCCCAGGCCGTGGGGGAGTTCGCCGAGCTGGGCTACCTGCCGGAGGCCATGCGCAACTACCTGGCGCGGCTGGGTTGGGGTCATGGCGATGATGAACTGTTCAGCGACGCCCAGGCGATCGCCTGGTTCGACGTCGCCGACGTGGTGCGCGCGCCGGCCAGGCTGGACTGGAACAAGATCGCCCACGTCAACAACCATTACATCCGACTGGCCGATGACCGGCGGCTCGCCGCCCTGACGCTTGAGGCCCTGAAGCGAGCGGGCGGTGACTTGCCGCCCGACGCCGAGGCGCGCCTGATGGCCACCATTCCCCTGGTGAAGGAGGGAGCCAAGACCATCCTGGAGCTGGGCGAGCTATGCCGGTTCAGCCTCAACAGCCGTCCACTGGTCCTCGATGATAAGGCTCTGGCACTCCTGGATGATGACACCAGGGCGCGACTGTCGCGTCTGGCGCTGGTCCTAGGCGCCCAGAGCGACTGGACCCCACCTGCCCTCTCGGCGGGTTTGCGAGCCTTCGCCGAGACCGAAGGCGTGGGCTTGGGAAAATTTGGCGCCGCCCTGCGCGCCGTTTTATCGGGCGGGGCGCCTGCCCCCGATCTTGCCGGAGCGCTTGGCGCGCTCGGCCGCGATGAGAGTCTAGGGCGACTTCAGGACGCTCTTTCGCGGTTGCGGTAAGCGGCTATAAGGCGCTCTGGAGCGACCGTTCGGAGGCATCCGTCGGACTTAAGGAGATCCCGGCATGGGCGAGCACGCGAGGCTGACCCTAGGCGACAAGGACTATGAGTTACCGCGGATCAAGGGCGCCGCCGGTCCCGACGTCCTGGACGTGCGCAAGCTCTACGCCGACGCCGACGTCTTCACCTTCGATCCGGGCTTTACCTCGACCGCCAGCTGCGAGAGCAAGATCACCTTCGTCGATGGGGACAAGGGCATCCTTTTGCATCGAGGCTATTCCATCGAACAACTCGCTGAAAACTCGAGCTTTCTGGAGGTCTGCTACCTGCTGCTCAATGGCGAATTGCCTAATGCGGCGGACTTCGTCGATTTCGAGCGCACGATCACCTACCACACCATGCTGCACGCCCAGTTCGACCGCTTTTTCACCGGCTTCCGCTCCGACGCCCACCCCATGGCCATCATGACCGGCGCCGTGGGCGCGCTCTCGGCCTTCTATCACGACAGCACCAACGTCGATGATCCCGAGCAGCGCAAGATCTCCGCTCACCGCCTGATCGCCAAGATGCCCACCATCGCCGCGCGCGCCTACAAATATTCCATCGGCCAGCCCTTCGTCAGTCCGCGCAACGACGTCACCTACGCGGAAAATTTCCTGCGCATGGCCTTCTCCGTGCCGGCCGAGGATTGGAAGCCCAATCCGGTTCTCACTCGGGCCATGGAGCGCATCTTCATTCTCCATGCCGATCACGAGCAGAATGCCTCCACCTCGACCGTGCGGCTGGCGGGTTCCTCCGGGGCCAACCCCTTTGCATGCATCGCCGCCGGCATCGCCTGCCTTTGGGGGCCCGCCCACGGTGGCGCCAATGAGGAGGCGTTGATGATGCTCAACGAGATTGGATCGGTCGACCGTATTCCTGAATTTATTCAAGGCGTTAAGGACAGAAAGTACCGACTGATGGGGTTCGGCCATCGCGTTTACAAAAACTATGATCCGCGCGCCACGGTGATGCAGAAGACCTGCCATGATGTTCTCGACGAGGTCGGCGACAGCGATGACCCGATGCTCAAGGTCGCCCTTGAGCTGGAGAAGATCGCCTTGAACGATCCCTATTTTGTCGAGCGCAAATTGTTTCCCAATGTCGATTTCTATTCGGGCATCACCTTGAAGGCGATGGGATTTCCGATGACCATGTTCACGGTGCTGTTTGCCCTGGCGCGCACGGTGGGCTGGATCAGCCAATGGAAGGAGATGTTCGAGGACCCCCAGCGCAAGCTCGGCCGTCCCCGCCAGCTCTATACCGGACCCCTGCAGCGCGAATACACGCCGATCGACGCGCGGGGGTGAGCCAAAGACCCTAGACGGTCGTCTGTTCAGCCACCGTTCGGCGCCGCAGGATCTCCAGCACGGCCTCGGCCGCCGCCCCGACCGGATCGGCGACATCTCCACGCATCACCGCGAGGGCGGCGCTCTGCGCCGCGATCTGATGGGCCCGCCGGGCCGGATCATCGAGAAGGTTCGCCAATTCACGCGCGAGGTTTGGGCCGGTGCAGGCGTCCTGCACGAACTCGGGGGCCACCATGGCGCCGGCGGCGACGTTGATCAGAGTGATATAGGGAGTGCGGATGAGTCTCTTGGCCACCATGTGGGTCAACGCGCCGAGGCGATAGGCGACGATCATCGGACAGCCCGCCACCGCCAATTGGGTGGTCACCGTTCCGCTGCACGCCAGGGCCACGCTCGCGGCGCGCATGGCGTCCAGCCTGACGGTTTCGCCTTCCACCACATAGACCTTGTGGGGCCACGCGGCGACGCGTGTGCGGACCACCTGGGCCACTGTCTCGGCCGCCGCGACCACCACGGCCAGTTCGGGCCGGGTCGCCTTGAGCAGACTCACCGCATCCTCGAAGGGTCCCAGGAGCCGGTCGATTTCGCTCCCCCGGCTGCCGGGCAGGACGAGCAGGATGGGATCGGAAGCGCTCAGGCCCAAAGCTGTGCGAAGGCGCGCCGGATCGGCGGCCGAGCTATCGCCCACGGCGGCCGGGTTGCCGACAAAGGTGACCGGCAGGCCCTCCTTTTCAAAGAAGCCCGCGTCGAAGGCGTGGATGGTCAGCAGATGATCCACTGTACGAGCCAGAGTTCGCGCCCTCCCCGGCCTCGTCGCCCAGACCTGGGGAGCGACATACTTGATTAGCGGCAGGTCCGGCTTGATTCGCCTTAGTCGCCGCGCCACCCGCAGGTTGAAGCCCCACGCGTCGATGAGCACCGCGACGTCCGGCTCTTCGCGCCGGGCGAGACGAGCAGTCTGGGCCACGCGACGCAGAACCAGCGGATAGGCCGCGGCGGCGTTGAACACGCCCACAATGGCTAGCGACGCGGGATCGAAAGGGCTGGCGATGCCTTCCGCCGCCATTCTTCGCCCGCCGACACCGATGAACCGAACCTCTCCGAACAACCGCTCGCGCAGGGCGGCCATGAGGCTTGCGCCGAGGGCGTCTCCCGATGCCTCGGTGGCGACCAGCATCACGCAGGGACGTTTCACCGCTTCCCCGCCGTGGCGCCGAAGATGAACAGGCCAAGAGCGTCGGCCAGCGCCACGGTCGCCTCGCGATTGACGATCAGGGCATGGCCATCTTCGCCGGCCACCCCCGCCAAGCCGGCGTTGGCGGCCGACTGGATCGTTTCCGGTCCGATGGTCGGAAGGTCGATTCGCAACTCCTGCCCGGGCTTGCAGGCCTTGGCCAGGGCGCCCCGAGGGCTCCCCGGGTCGCCGCGAATGGTCGATGGCAACGACGCCACCCGCCGCAACATGGCGTCGGTGCCTTCCTGGGCCTCCACGGCGAGTATCAACCCGTCACAGCACACCACCGCTTGGCCGACGTCGAGGCGGCCTATAGCGCGCGCGACTTCCAGGGCGCGAAGAACATCGGCAAGGTTTTCGGCGCTTGGCGCATGCCGCCCCTGGGGTCCTCGCGACAGAACCAATTCGCCCATCACCTGCTGCGGGCCTTCGATGACGAAACCCTCCTTTTCGAACTCGCCGATCAGGAAGCTTAGAAGCGCATCGTCGCCACGTCGCGCGGCCATGAGCGCGCCCGGCAGGGCCGCGAGTCCTCGCCGGTCGGGTTTGAGGTGGCGCATGTCCGGGCGATCGATCTTGCCGGCGAAGCAGACCGCCTGGCAACCGGCGCGCCGAAGGGCCCTAAAGCCCTTACCGAGCTCGGCCAAGCCGACGTCCTCCCCCTCGAACTCATCAAGCTCGGACGGCGCGAAGCCCTTAAGGCGAATGACGAAGAGTGGTCGGCCCACCGCCAAGCAGTGGCGCGCGAGAGTGGGGCCGAGCCCACCGCCTCCCGCGATCAGCCCGATCTTGTGCATGGCGAGATCAAATCTCTCGCTGCGGCGTGGTCAGGGGCCTGCTGGAGTCGGCGCGAATGAACTCGACGATCTCCATGACTTCTGGCGAACGAGCATAGACCTCGGCGGTGTCTTCCAGACGCTCCTGGAACGTCCCTTCCTCGGCGAACAGCATCCGGTAGGCGGCGCGCAGAGTATTGATGGCCTCCCTGGAAAATCCCCGCCGTTTCAATCCGACGAGGTTCAAGCCTTCGAGGTGGGCGTGGTTGCCCCACACATTGCCAAATGGAATGACGTCGTGATTGACGCCGGCCATGCCGCCGACAAAGGCATGGCGTCCAATGCGGATGTACTGGTGCGCCGCCGACAGGCCGCCCATGATGACGTGGTCTTCAACCACCACATGGCCTCCCAAAGTCGCGCTGTTCGCCATCATAACATGGTCGCCGACGATGCAGTCGTGACCAATATGGACGCCGACCATGAAAAACCCGTCCGAGCCGACGGTGGTGATGGTTCGACCCGAGGCCGTGCCGCAATGCATGGTGACATGTTCGCGGATGACATTTCGCGCTCCGATGCTCAGGCGCGTCGGCTCGCTCTTATGGCCGGTGTGCTGCGGGGGTCCGCCAAGGTTGGCGAAGGGGTGAATGATGCAGTCCTCGCCGACTTCAGTGTGACCTTCGACGACGACGTGCGACGCGATCCTGACACCCGCATGGAGATGCGCGTCGGGGCCGATGACGCAATAGGGGCCGATGGCCACGTCCGGCGCGATCCTGGCCTTGGCGTCAACGATCGCCGAAGCGTGGATCGAGGTCATTTGCGGGTGTCGACCAGCATAGCGGCGAATTGCGCCTCGGCGGCGAGCTTATCGCCGACCATGGCGCGTCCGCGAAACTTCACCGCCGCGCCGCGCTCGCGCTGCACCTCGACCTCAAGCCTGAGCACATCGCCTGGCCGCACCGGAGCGCGGAAGCGGCAGTTGTCCACCGACATGAACAAAATGATCTTTCCCTCGGGCTCAACGTCCCAAGATTTCGACATGAGCAGACCGCCAGTCTGGGCCATGGCCTCGATGATCAGCACGCCGGGCATGACCGGCTCGGTCGGAAAGTGGCCGACGAAAAAGGGTTCGTTGATGGTCACGCATTTGATGCCGACGATGGAGCGGCTGGGTCGATAATCCACCGCCCGATCAATCATCAGAAACGGCGGTCGATGCGGAATGCGCCGCATGATTTCTTGAACGTCGACCTCGTCGCCGGCAGTCTCAATCGGCTCCTTGCGTGTCATGCTCCGCCCTCGCCTCTTCCGCGCCGCTCAGCCGCCCGCGCCAACCACGCCACCTGGCGCATCCAGTTTCTCACCGGCGAGGCGGGAACGCCGCCCCAGCTTTCTCCGGCCGGAACATCCCTCATCACCCCAGCGCCGGCGGCGATCCTGGCGCCGGCGCCGATGGCGACATGATCGGCTATGCCCGCCCGGCCGCCGAACAGACAACCATCGCCAATGGTGACCGAGCCGGAAATCCCGGTATGGGCGGCGAGCAGGCAATTGCGGCCGATGACCACGTTGTGGGCGATCTGCACCAGGTTGTCGATCTTGGTATTCTCGCCGATCACCGTGTCATCCCAGGTCCCGCGGTCGACGCAGCTATTGGCGCCAATGGTGACGCCGTCCTGGAGGATCACCCGCCCCAGTTGCGGGACGTCGACCACGCCGCGCGGGCCGGCCGCGGCGCCAAATCCCGCCTCCCCAATCACCGCTCCGGCATAGATGCCCACTCGATCGCCGATCAGCGCGAAGCCGATGCTGGCGTTGGCCCCAATGTAACCGTCGCGGCCGATGGTGACCCCCGGCCCGATCACGGCCCCTGGCCCGATGTGAGTCCCACGGCCGATTCGCGCGTCCGGACCGACGACCGCTCCATGCGACGCGGTCACGCCCCCCTCAAGCTGCGCGGAAGGGTGGATGTTCGGCGCGTCGGCCCCATGGCGCCTGGCGCGGTGCAGGCGTTCCGCGGCGAGTGCATAGGCGGCCTGAGGCCATGGCGTGATGAGCAAGGCGCAACTCGCCGACGCGGCGTCAATGTCGGCCTCCGTAACGAAGCAAGCCCGCGCCGCGGTCGCCGCCACCGCCGCCGCGCGCAGTCGATCGGCGCAGAAGGTCACGCTGTGCTCGTCGGCGCCCGCCAGGTTCGCGACCCGGCTCACTAGCGCGTCGGCCAGACGCCCGCCGACCTGATCGGGATCAACCAGTCGGGCGCCCGTCAGCGCGGCAAGATCGCCCAGGGTGATTGGGCTCGCGGTCTCGTAGAATCTTGGGTCCGGCATGGCCGCCGGCGCCGGGGTGGCGCGCCGGTCAGCGCGCCGTCGGCGCCCCTGTGTCGAGGTGCTCACGATCGAAGGCAAACTGCTGAATTCGCCCGTTCAGCGCGGCCACGGCCGATGGCGTCAGATCGATATCCGGATTGGCGAGCATCACCGAACCCTTGTCGAACAGGGCGCTGCAGTGCCTCTGTTGATAAAGCTGCTGGGCGATTGGCTCGAGTTCCTGGGCGATGCGGTTGAGGGCCTTGTCCTCGGTCGCCTTCACCTCGCGCTGGCGCAGATCGGCCTTCTCGCGAAGATTGTTGATGCGCACCTGCAGGGCATTGCCGCGCGTCTGATAGGTGTTGGTGTCGAGCGCGGCGCGTGAGGCTTCCAGCGACTTAACGTCGACGCCGATCGCGGAATCTTCCGGGCTGAGTTCCGCCTTCACTTGCGCAACGATCTGGCTCAGTCGGGTCTTGACGTACTGGCCGACCGTCGATGTGCTGATTGCCTGGCTGACCGACAGGATGCACAGGCCAGGAATGGCCGGGCCCTGGGTGATCGCCGGCGCGGCGGCCGCGGTTCTGGTCTGAGCCGCCGCCGAGGATGCCACGGCCACCACGGCCAACAGGCTGGCGGCGGCCAGCATGGAATGTCTTGAAGTCATGGAGTCTAGAACCTTGTGTAGGTGGAGAAACGGAACAATTCCGTCTTGTCGTAAGAGTCTTTTTTGATGATTTGACTGAAGTCGAACCGGAGCGGACCCAGCGGTGAGCGCCAAAAAATGCTGATGCCCGCGCTGGCGCGAAGATTGAGATCATCCCTTACAGCTGTCAGTGGCAGATTTGTGTTGGGATCGATCTTATTGGCGCGGTCCAATATGCCCAGAGTGCCAAAATCGGTGAAGAGCGCTGCCTTGATGCCGTATTGTTCGGGCAGCTTGGTCGGGATCTGCATTTCCATCGTCCCGATGGCATAGAGCTTGCCACCTAGCGAATCGCCAAACTGGGTGTCGCGCGGACCGATGCCGGCAATCTGAAAGCCTCGGAAGGTATCGCCGCCTTCATAGAAGCGGTCGGTGATGCGGATGGTATTGCCACTCGTGCCATCGATGTAGCCGCCGGCGCCGCTGAACTTGAAAATGAAGTCCTTGTTGAACCCGTGGTAGAACGCGCCCGTCACCTCGCTCTTGAGGTAATGCACGGTGCCGCCGAGGCCGGCGATGTCCTGCGACAGATTGATGTAGAAGCCGCGCGTCGGCTGGATCGGATCGTTGCGTTTGTCGAAGCCGATCGAGTAGCCGACCAGTGAGGTCAGATAGGAGCCGCGTTGCTCGCACAGCACCACGGAGACCAGCTCCGCGCCTGGAACGCATAGGGCGTCCGGCACAATGACGTCGTCGGTTCGAAGTGTGTAGTGGGTGGTCAGAAGGCTGTTCTGCGTCAACGGGAACGCCACCCGAACGGTGCCTCCGATTGATTGGCTGGTGTAGGAAGCCTGCTGCGAGAAGTCGTAGCGCTGGGCGTAGATGTCGAAACCGCCCTGCAGATCGCGATTGAGGAAATGCGGCTCGGTGAACGACAGATCGGCCTGCTGGCGCAGGGAGCCCAAGGATATCCGCGCTCGTAGATCCTCGGCGCGGCCGCGGAAATTCGACTGGCTGACGCCGATATCGGTGACCAGCTTGTCGATGGAGCTGTAGCCGGCGCTGAATGTGAGCTGTCCGGTGGGCTGTTCGGTGACCTTGACCAGAAGGTTGGTGCGGTCGGGCGCAGAGCCGGGCACGTTGGTGATATCGACGTCCTTGAAGAAGCCCAGCGATTTGACGCTGAGTTTGGACCGATCGACCAGAGCGCGGTTGTAAGCGTCTCCCTCGGCGACCCCCAGTTGCCGCCGAATGACATAGTCCAGGGTCTGGGTGTTGCCGACCACATCAATGCGATCAATGTAGACCCGAGGGCCTTCCTTGACCTCGAATTCGACGTCCACCGTGTGCTTGGCGGGGTTTGGGGTATAGCGCGGGCGCACGTCGACGAAGGCGAAACCCGCCGCCCCAGCCGCGAAAGTGAGGGCGTCGGTCGCCTGTTCGATCTTCTGGTCTGAATAAAGCTGTCCCGACCGAATGGGCAGAAGCTGGCGAAGAATGTCGGCGTTGAGCTTCTTGAGATCGGCTTTCACCGTGAGCTTGCCGAAGTGGTAGCGCACGCCCTCGTCCAGGGCATAGGTGACGGCGAAGCCGTTGCGGCTGGGCTCCAGCTCGGCGACCGAGGAGATCACGCGGAAATCATAGAAGCCCCGGTTGCGATAGAACTTACGCAGTTGTTCGCGATCGTACTCGACGCGGTCGGGGTCATAGTTGTCGTTGGAAGAGAAGAATTTATAGAACGCGCTCTCCTTGGTGACGATCACGCCGCGCAGCTCATTGGCCGAGAACTGCACATTACCCAAAAAGTCGACACGCAGGATGCCGCTCTTGGGGCCTTCGTTGATCTCGAAAATCAGGTCCACCCGGCGCTGCGGCAGTTCGACGATCTTCGGCGTCACCGTCGCCGAAATGCGTCCCGAGCGACGGTAAAGCTCGACGATGCGTCCGACATCCTCTTCCACCTTGGCGCGAGTGAAGACGCCTCTTGGGCGAATCTGAATCTCGTCCTGGAGTTTGTCCTCCTTGAGGTTGGAATTTCCCTCGAACAGGACCCGATTGATGATCGGATTTTCGATCACTCTGACGATCAGATCGGTTCCCTGCAGGTCGATCTTCACGTCCGAGAAGAGATCGGTGCGGAATAGCGCCTTGAGGGCGACGTCGATCTTGGCCGAATCGACCGTGTCGCCGGTCTGGATCGGCAGATACGAGAGGATGGTTTCCGGATCGATGCGCTCATTGCCTTGAATGAGGATCCTTCCGACCACCGCGCTCTGTTGCGGCGGCGCTTGCAGACGGGTCTGGGCGAAGGCGGCGTGCGGGGTCGCCAGCGTCGTGCCGCATAGCAGGACCGCCAGGCCGGACAACACCAGCGCCGCGCCGCCCGCGCGGGAACTTCTCATCGGATCAGCCATGAACAGAGACGTCGCCCTAGGAAAATAAGCTGCCGAGGAAGTGAAACACGCGCAATCGTTGCAGGTCGTTCCAAGTCGCGAACAACATCAAACCGACCAGCAAAGCAAGACCCGCGCGATATCCGGCCGCCTGCACGCTGGCGCGCGGCGGCCGGCGGAGCACCGATTCATATGCGTAGAACAGCAGGTGTCCGCCATCCAGGGTGGGGATCGGCAACAGATTGAGCAGCCCGACGCTGACCGACAGCAGGGCGGTCATCTGGATCAGGAAATAGGCCACCGCGATCATCCAATTCACTCCAGCGCCATGCGCCGCCGCCACCGCCTGCCGGGTGATCGCGCCCGATGCATGGGCGATGCCTACGAAGCTGTGGAGCTGATCGGCGCCCACGTGACCGGTGACGATCCGCCCCAGATAGAAGAGTGTCGTGGAGGTCACGTCCCAGGTCTTGTCGACACCCCTTCCCAAGGCCCCGATGGGACCATAACGCTGCAGGATCCCGCCACGGGCCATCAGACCAAGGTGTCCCACGCTCTGATCGCCGCCGAAGGGACTGGCTTCCCGCGCGGCGCTGGGCGTGGCGATCAGATGCAAGGCCTGTCCGCCCCGGCTCACCGTGAAGTCAATGGGCGCGCCGGCCCGATACTGGACATAGAACTGCACGTCCTGAAAGCTTCGCATGGCTCGGCCGTCGGCGCGCAGAATCTCGTCGCCGGGGCGAAATCCCGCGTTCGCCGCGGCGCCGGCCGGGACGACCAAATCGACGCGCGTGGATGTCACAGGTTCGCCGAAGGCGCCAAAGAAGACCGCGAATAGAGCGATGGAGAGAAGGAAGTTGGCCGCCGGNNTTTTTTCCGCCCCGACACCCTCGCGCGCTATGATCGCCGCTCGCATGGCGGCCAGATCATCTTGATCGGGCACGCTGGCGGCGTTCTCGTCACCGGCGAAACGAACATAGCCTCCCAGAGGCAGCCAACCGATTCGCCACTCGACCCCCGAACGATCCTTCCATGACGCCACGGCGCGGCCAAAACCGATGGAGAACTTGTCGATGGCCACGCCAAACGCCCGGGCGACGAAGAAATGCCCAAGTTCGTGGACGACAACGATGACGGTGATCACCAGGAGGAACGGCGCCAAATAGTAGAGCGCATTCTGCAGAACGGCCATCATGGCGGCGGGTCTCCTCGCGGTCCTTTAGCCCTTGCGCTTCAATCGCGACAGGACTTGGGCGGCGACCCGTCGGGCGCCGGCATCAATCATCAA
>PMOM01000209.1:13075-13419 GCA_003161535.1 Caulobacteraceae bacterium
CGAGCGATCCGCAAGGCGGGAAAACGTGTCTCGTCCGGAGATTCAAAGGTCAGATTTCCGATGGCGGCCAGGTCGAGCTTGGGCGCCGGCCACGCCACCCTTCCTGGCCACGACCACGCGCAGGCGATCGGGGTGCGCATATCGGGCGAGCCCAGTTGCGCCAGAGTCGAGCCGTCGTCGTACTCGACCATGCTGTGCACCACCGATTGCGGATGGACCAGGACGGCGATTCGCTCGGGGGGCATGGCGAACAGGTAGGAAGCCTCGATCATCTCCAGGCCCTTGTTCATCATCGTCGCCGAATCCACCGAGATCTTTGGTCCCATGTCCCAATTGGGGTGGGC
>PMOM01000178.1:0-6315 GCA_003161535.1 Caulobacteraceae bacterium
GCCAACTTCTCCATGACCAGCGACACCGAGCAGCTCATCGCCCACAACCTGCCGTGGCGCCAGCGGGAGGCGGCGTTCAATCGCCTCTTCCAGCCGGGAGGTGACCAGATCGTCGTCGTCGTCGACGGCGCGACGCCGGAGCTGGCCGAGGAGGGAGCCGCCGCCCTGGCCGCCCGCCTGCAGAATCGCCCGGAGCTTTTCAGCGAAGTGCGCCGACCGGACGCTTCGGCCTTCTTCGCCCGCGAGGGCCTCCTTTACGAGAGCCGCGCCGAGGTCACCGGTCAGATGGCACAGCTGGTGGCCGCCCAGCCGTTCCTTGGGCCCCTCGCCGAAGACTCCAGCCTGCGCGGCCTGGCGGGGGCGCTGTCCACCGCCTTCACCGGCGTCGCCGCCGGCCAGGCTAGTCTCACCGACCTGGCCCGGCCGATCGTCGCCCTGGCCGAGACCCTGGAGGCCCTGCGCGCCGGCCGCCCGGCTTTCTTCTCCTGGCGCACTTTGATCTCGGGCAAGCCGGCGCTGGCGCGTGACAAGCGCCACGTCATCCTGGCCACGCCCGTCCTCGACTTCGCCAAGCTGCAGTCGGGGGCCGACCCCAGCGGCTTCGTCCGATCCTCCGCCCGCGCCCTGGGCCTCGACGCCGCCCACGGCGTGCGCGTGCGCCTCACCGGTCCGGTGCCCCTGCAGGACGAGGAGTTCGCCACCTTGGCGCAGCGCGCCGGCCTCATCGCCACCCTGGCGCTGGTCGCCATCACCGCCATGCTGTGGATGGCGGTCCGCTCGGCGCGGCTGATCGGCGCCATCCTCGCCACGACCTTGATCGGCCTGGCCTGCGCGGCGGCCGTGGGCCTGGCCATCTTCCACCGCTTCAATGTGATCTCGGTGGCCTTCATTCCGCTCTTCGTCGGCCTGGGCATCGACTTTGGCATCCAGTTCACCGTTCGCTTCCGCGCCGAGCACGGCCCGGCCGTTCCCCTGCGCGGCGCCTTGATCGCCTCGGGCGCCGGCATGGGCCGCTCGCTCAGCCTGGCGGCGACCGCCATCGCCTGCGGCTTCCTGGCCTTCGCCCCCACCGCCTATGTCGGGGTCTCGCAGCTGGGCGTGATCGCCGGCGCCGGCATGTTCATCGCCCTGGCGCTCAACCTAACCGTCCTACCCGCCTTCATCGTCCTGCTGCGCCCGCCCGCGGCGCCGGCCCCGCCCGATCAGCGGCGCCTGGAGGGTCTGGACCGCTTCATCCTCGGCCACCGGCGAGCCGTGATCGGGGTCGCGCTGGGGGCCGCCGCCGTCTGCGCCCTGGCCCTGCCCCGGCTTCAGTTCGACTTCAACCCGATCCACCTCAAGAGCGCCAAGGTGGAGTCCGTGGCCACCCTGTTCGACCTCATGGCCGACCCCGATCAGTCGCCCGACACCCTGGAGATTGTCACCCCGTCCCTGCCCGCCGCCGACGCCCTGGCGGCGCATCTGGGGCGCCTGCCGCGGGTCGCCGAGGCGCGCACCTTGACCAGCTTCGTGCCCGGCGACCAGGCCGCCAAGCTGGCCGCGATCAGAGACGCGGCCAATCTGCTGGACCTCACGCTCGACCCCCTGGTCACCGACCCGCCGCCCAGCGATTCCGAGGTCGTCGCCTCTCTGCGCAAGACCGCCGCGGACCTGCGCGCCGCCGCCGGCGTCTCGGCTCCGAACTCCGCCAGGGCCGCCCTGCGCCTGGCCGGCGATCTGGACTGGCTCGCCGCCGCGCCCCCGCCCATGCGCGCCCGCGCCTCGCGGATCCTGATGAGCGGCCTTACCACCGTCCTGGACCAGACCCGCACCGCCCTCACCGCCCAGCCGGTGAACCTGCAAGGCCTGCCGCCCGACGTCACCCGCGACTGGCTGGCGCCGGATGGCCGCGCCCGGGTTTCGGTGATTCCCAAGGGAAATTCCAACGACAACGCCGTGCTCAGCGCCTTCATCGCGCAGGTGGCCGCGGTCGCGCCCACGGCGACCGGTTCGCCCGTTGGGGTTCAGGAAGGCGGACGCACCGTGGCCGGGGCCTTCGCCGAAGCCGGAGCGCTTTCCTTCATCGCCATCACCCTGCTGCTCTTCGCCGTCCTGCGCCGCTCGCGTGACGTGGCCATCACCATGGCCCCCATCGTGCTCACCGGACTTCTCACCCTGGGAAGCTGTGTCGCCATCGGCCAGCCGCTCAACTTCGCCAACATCATCGCCCTGCCATTGCTGTTTGGCATCGGCGTCGCCTTTCACATCTATTTCGTCATGGCGTGGCGAGCGGGCGGCGGCCATCTGCTGCAGTCGAGCCTGACGCGGGGCATCTTCTTCAGCGCCCTGGCCACGGCCACCGGCTTTGGCAGCCTGTGGGCGTCGAGCCATCCAGGCACCGCCAGCATGGGCAAGCTGCTGATGATCTCCCTGGTGTGGACCCTGGTGTCGGCCCTGCTTTTCCAACCGGCGCTGATGGGGCCGCCGCCAAGCGACCGCGCTCCTGCCGGTTAGGTAGTCTCGGGCCTATTTCAGCAAGTTCTCGGTGAGCGCGTCGAGGTGGGCGACCAGGCCCTTGGCCCCGCCCGCCGCAAGGGGGGCGGCGAAGTCCGAGCGCCGCGTGGTCAGCTGACTGATCGCGCCATAGTAGACATCGACAATTTTCCAGCCCGCCGGCGTCTGGCGCATGCGGTAGGTCAAGGCGACCGACGCACCGTGCGGCGCGGTCAGATGGGACTGGACGATCTTGTCGGCGCCGCGGGTTTCGACCCTGGCGTCAATGTCGAAGCGCTCGCCGCCAAACCTATTGAAATTATGCGCGTAGCTGGCCGCCGAAAGCCGCGTGAAGGCGCTGACCAACGCCTCGTGCTCGCTCTGTGTCATTCCCGTCCAAGCGGGGCCGACCGCGAATCGGGTCATCAGCGGCAAGTCGAACGACGCTTCGATAAGCGGCGTCAGCGTCTTGTAGCGGACCCTGGCGCTCAAGCTCGCGCCCGCCTTCATGCTCTCCAGAAGGCCGTGATCCAGCGCCTCGACGCGCGCGGCGGCCGGATCGGTGGCGTCGGCCGACGCGGCGCGGGCCACGCCGAGGAGCGCCAGCGCGGCGGCCAGAGCGATGAGCGGACGATGTCTCAAGATGGAACCTCGCGGGCTCGGGCCAGGGACGCTTTCAACCAACCTTGAACACGCAGACTTTGTTGCCATCAAGGTCACGGAAATAGGCGCCATAGAACGTATCGCCGCGCAGGCCCGGCGCGCCCTCGTCGGCGCCGCCGTTGGCCATGGCCCTGGCGTGGGTCTTGTCGACCAGCTCTCGCGAGGGCGCCGCCAGGGCGACCATGGCGCCGTTGCCGGGGCTCGCCGCCCTGCCGTCATAGGGCTTGCAGATCGCGAACATGGCTCCCCGGGACTGCGAGCCATAGCCCTGGAAGCTATCGGTGGTCATGGTGCGCTTGCCGCCCAGATCCTCCAGCACCGCGTCGTAAAACCGCTTTGCCTTCTCGAAGTCATTGCTGCCCAAGGTGACGTAACCGATCATCGCCATTTCTCCTCGTTCGAATGCGCCGCGTGCGGGTCAGTGCCTTGCGGCCCGGCCTCAAAGCAAGCGAAAAGGTGGGCCAGACGGGCCATCCGTGGGAGAGTACACATGCCGATCTCTGGCGCGGGAGGAGTCGCGACCAACGCCGACCAGATCGACTACTGGAACGCCGACGCCGGCGAGATGTGGGCCGCCCTGCAGGAGAGGCTGGACCGCCAGATCGAACCCCTCGGACGCCTGGCCATCGAGGCCCTTTCGCCGAGCTTGGGTGAGCGGGTGATCGACATCGGTTGCGGCTGCGGCCAGACCAGCCTTGAGCTGGCCGATCGTGTCGGTCCGACCGGCCGCGTCCTGGGTGTGGACATTTCCTCGCCGATGCTGGCCGTCGCCCGTCGCCGAGCCGCGCACGGCGGTGTCATCGCGACGAGGTTCCTTCAGACCGACGCCCAGATCCACCCCTTTGAGCCCGGCGGCGCGGACGCGGCCTTTTCGCGTTTCGGGGTGATGTTCTTTGGCGATCCCGTCGCCGCTTTCGCCAACATCCGCGCCGCCTTGGCGCCGGGCGGCCGACTGGCGTTCGTCTGCTGGCGGGCGATGGAGCTCAACGACTTCATGATCGTGCCGCTCAAGGCGGCCGCGCCGCACCTGCCCGCGCCCTCCGCCCCACCGGACCCCAACGCGCCAGGGCCGTTCGCCTTCGCCGACAGCGATCGCGTCCTGGACATCCTCACGCGGGCGGGCTTTTCGGACATCGACATTCTTGCCCACGACCAGGCCATCGGCGGCGGCGACATCGAGGAGGCCTTGGAGACCGCTCTGGGCATCGGGCCGCTGGGCCGCGCGCTGCGCGAGCAGCCACGTCTCAGGACGCTCGTCGAGGACACCGTCCGCTCGGCTCTCAAACCCTACGCCGGAGAAGACGGCGTCTTCCTGCCATCGGCGAGCTGGATCGTCACCGCCCGCAATGGCGCTCCCCCCCAAGCGAAAGTCCAAGCGCGATGATCGAACAGCAGATCGACATTCCAACGAAAGACGGCGCGACCACGACCTTCATTTGCCACCCCGAGCGCGGCGGTCCGCACCCGCCGATCATCTTCTACATGGACGCCCCGGCCATCCGCGAAGAGCTTCGCGACATGGTTCGCCGCCTGGCCAGCGTCGGCTACTACGTCGTGTTGCCTAACCTCTACTATCGCTCCGGCGTCATGGAACTGGGATCATTCACGCGCGAGGAAGACGCCCCCGTCCGTGCACGGATGATGGAGTTGATGGCGTCAATCACCATAGATATGATCATGGATGACACCGCCGCCCTCTTGGCCTTCGTAGCCGGTCAGGACGCCGCCAGCGCGGGACCCACCGGCTGCGTGGGCTATTGCATGAGCGGTCAGTTCGCCATCAACGCCGCCGCCAGGTTCCCCGAGCGTGTCGCCGCCGCGGCGTCGGTCTATGGCGTGCGCCTGGTCACCGATCAGGCCGACAGTCCGCATCTGGCCGGCGAAAAGGCCAAGGGCGAACTCTATTTCGCCTGCGCCGAGATCGACCACTGGGCCCCCATGGAGATGATCCCGCCGCTGCGCCAAGCCCTGGCCGAATCCAGCGTCGTGGCCGAGGTGGAGGTCTACCCCGGCGTCGAACATGGCTTTGCTTTTCCCCAACGCGCCGCTTACGACAGAGCCGCCGCGGAGCGTCATTGGGAGCGGCTGTTTGCCTTGTTTGATCGGCGCTTGCGGACACCACGCAAAGAGGGGACGCAAAAATGAACCGGCATGTGGCAAGCCTGAAGGCCGCGACCTCTTTGGCCATCGCGCCGCTCACCCCCACGATTGGCGCGGAGATTTCCGGCCTCGATCTCGCCATCCCCTTGGAACCGGCGGCCCTGGCCACGATCAAGGCGGCGCTACTGGAACACAAGGTGCTGTTTTTCCGCGACCAGGACATCACCACCGACCAGCACCTGGCCTTCGCGCGTAACTTTGGCGAGTTGGAAGCGCACCCCTTCGCGCCGCACAAGCCCGACTATCCGCAGGTGCTGGCCATCACCCACGACCGGCAAAGTCGCGGGCGGGAGAACACCTGGCATAGCGACGTCACCTGGCGGGCCGAGCCCTCACTAGGATCGATTCTTCGGGCGCTGGAGGTCCCCGAGGTGGGGGGCGATACCCTGTTCGCCGACATGGCCGCCGCTTACCAGGGCCTCTCCGACGAAGTGAAAGAGGCCATCACGGACCGCCGCGCGGTCCACGACTTCGCCCACTTCCGCAACGGGATGCGCAAGGCCGGCAAGACGGAAGAGGAAATCGAGGCCTTCAACGCCGCCTACCCGATGGTCGAACATCCCGTCGTGCGCACCCATCCGCAAACCGGCGCCAAGGCCATCTATGTCAACGCCGCCTTCACCCAACACATCGTCGGCATGGACAAGGCGCAATCGGACAGGCTGCTGAANNTCGATCGCCTTCTGGGACAACCGCGCCAGCCAGCACTACGCCGTCTCCGACTACTGGCCGGCCGTGCGCCGCATGGAACGGGTGACCGTGATCGGCGACCGGCCCCGCTGACCAAGCCTAGTCGATCTCATCCACGAGGACCTCCATGATCGATCTGCACTACTGGCCCACGCCCAACGGCAAGAAAGTCACTATCCTCCTGGAGGAGTGCGGCCTTCCCTACCGCATCGTCCCCTGCAACATCGGCAAGGGCGATCAATTCGAGGCCTCGTTCCTCGCCATCAGTCCCAACAACCGCATGCCGGCCATCGTCGACGACGAGCCGGCGGACGGCGGCGCGCCGATCGC
>PMOM01000178.1:6344-10385 GCA_003161535.1 Caulobacteraceae bacterium
CGGCGCCTGGGCGATACCCGCGGCGACCAGTCCTACGCCGTGCGCCGCTTCACCGACGAAGTGAACAGGCTCTACGGAGTGCTGAACAATCGCCTGTACGATCGGCCCTATCTGGCCGGCGACGACTTCACGATCGCCGACATGATTTCCTATCCGTGGACCGTCAATTGGGAGGGCCAGGGCCAGGATATTGAGGAGTTCAAGTACTTCAAGCGCTGGTTCAAAGACGTCGGCGCGAGACCGGCGGTGCAAAGGGGCATGGCGGTCACGGCCGGACCGGCGATCGACCCAGCCTCGCTGAGCCCCGAGGAGCGCGAGCGGCTGATCAAACTTCTCTACAACCAGCGGGCGCGCCCAGCGCCGGCGAGCTAGGAGGCGACTTGCCAAATTCCGCCGCCTTCGCCACCGACCTGATCCTGCACCACTACGACGCCTCGCCCTTCTCGGAAAAGGTGCGGTTGATGCTGGGCGTCAAGGCGCTGGCGTGGCGCTCGGTGCTCACTCCCAATATCATGCCCAAGGCCGATCTGACGCCGCTCACCGGTGGCTACCGGCGCGCGCCGGTGATGCAGGTTGGCGCCGACATCTTCTGCGACAGCCAGGTGATCATGGCCGAGATCGAGCGCCGCTCGCCCGGCCCGCGGCCCGACGGCGCCGCCGGCGCACCCTGGGCGGTCAATCTTTGGGCGGATCGCTTGTTCTTCCAGGCGACCGTGCCGATCATTTTTGGAGAGCTGGGAGACCGGGTTCCGGCCGCCTTCATCGCCGACCGCGAAAAACTTTCCGGCCGGCCCTTCGACGTGGCCGCCATGAAGGCCGCGGCCGGGCCCATGCGTGGCCAGTGGCGCGCCCAGGCGGCCTGGATCGAGGAGGCTTTGGCGGCGGGACGCGGCGACTTCCTGGCTGGCCCCTCGGCCGGTCTGACCGACATCGCCGCCTATATGAACATCTGGTTCCTGAGAGGGGCGACGCCGCATCTGGCGCGCGAGCTTCTGGCTGGATTTGAGCGCATCGCGGCCTGGCAGGGTCGGCTCGCCGCCGTCGGCCACGGCCAGCGTGACGAGATAACCGGCGCCCAGGCCCTGGAGGTGGCGCGGCAAAGCGCGCCGGCGGATATCGCCGCTCATGACCCCGCTGATCCCCTCGGCCTGTCGCCGGGCGCCGCCGTGGTGGTCGCCGCCGACGACTATGGGCGCGACCCGATTTCCGGGACCCTCGTGGCCGCCAACGCCGCGCGGGTGGTTATCGCCCGAGACGAGAGGTCGCTTGGGCGCCTGCACGTGCACTTCCCTCGCGCCGGATACATCGTCGCTCCCGCCCCTTGAGAGCGGGGCGCGGCGGTCCGTGGATTTGGCGGCGATCCGGTGCTACGTCCTTGGCCCATCGAATTTTGCTGTGAGCGGGGGTACTGAGATGACGCCAAGATCCAGCCATCTGTGGAGCGGGGCCGCCGCCCTGGTCCTGGCCTCGTCGGCCGCCGTCGCCGCGCCGCCGGCCATGCTGGGCTTCTCCGCCGCCGGCGCGGACGCCGAGCGCGCCCTGGAGGCGCGGTTCGACGCCAATCTGTCGGCCGACGCCATCCGCGAGCGGCTGCGCCGGATGTCCTCCGAGCCCAATCAAGTCGGCTCGCCGCATGACAGGGCCAATGCCGAATTCACCCTGGCGCAATATAAGGCCTGGGGCTGGGACGCCCATATCGAGGTGTTCAGCGTCCTTTACCCGACGCCCAGGACCGAGCTTCTCGAACTGACCGGGCCGTCGCCATACGCCGCCACCCTCACCGAGCCGCCGATCCCTGGGGATGAGACCTCCTCGCGCCAGGCCGGCGGCCTGCCCGCCTATCTCGCCTACGGCGGCGAGGGCGATGTCACCGCGCCCCTGATCTATGTCAACTATGGCATGCCCGCCGACTACGCGGCGCTCCAGCGCCTGGGCCTGGACGTCAAGGGCAAGATCGTCATCGTCCGCTACGGCGCCGGCTGGCGCGGTCTGAAGCCCAAACTCGCATACGAGCACGGCGCGGTGGGCTGCATCATCTATTCCGACCCCGCCGATGATGGCTATGGGGCCGGCGACGCCTATCCCAAGGGCGCGTCACGCCCCGAATGGGGCGTGCAGCGCGGATCGGTAATGGACATGCCCGTGGAGGCCGGCGATCCCCTGACGCCAGGCTACGGCGCGGTCGAAGGCGCTCCACGGATCGATCGCGCTCAGGCCAATACCATCCTGCACATTCCCGCCCTGCCGATCTCCTATGGCGACGCCCGGCATTTCCTGGCCGCCCTCAGCGGTCCGGTGGCGCCCAGAGGCTGGCGTGGGGCCTTGCCGATCACCTACCACGTGGGCGGCAGCGGCGCGACCGCGCACCTTGTCGTGCAGTCGGACTGGAATCAGAAGCCCCTCTATGACGTGATCGCCGTCATGCGGGGGGCCCGGGAACCCGACCAGTGGGTGATCCGCGGAAATCACCGCGACGGCTGGGTGTTCGGCGCGCAGGACCCGTTGGCGGGCCAGACGGCGCTGATGGAAGAAGCCAGGTCGTTGGGCGCCCTGGCCAAGGCGGGCTGGCGGCCGGCCCGCACCATCGTCTACGCCAGTTGGGACGGCGAGGAGCCGGGCCTACTGGGATCCACCGAGTGGGCCGAAACCCACGCCAAGGAGCTGCAGTCCAAGGCCGTCGTGTACATCAATTCCGACACCAACGACCGCGGCATCTTGCGCGTGGAGGCCAGCTATTCCCTGCAACGGCTAGTTGATGAAGCCGGCGCCGCGGTGCGCGATCCGGAGACCGGCGCCAGCGTTCGCGATCGGGCCATGGCCGAGTTGCAAGTGGCTGCCCTGGCGCCCGACGCCACGCCGGAACTCAAGAGCCACGCCAAGCTCGCCGCGGCGGGGGGCGATCTGCCGGTCGGCGACATGGGATCGGGCTCGGACTACACGCCGTTTGTGCAGCACCTGGGCATTGCTTCGGTCAATATCGCCTATGGCGGGGAGGGCCAGTCTGGCGGCGTCTACCATTCGGCATACGACACCTTCGAGCACTTTGAGCGGTTCGGCGATCCGGGTTTCGCCTATGGCGTAGTGATGGCCGAGACGGGAGGGCGTCTTGTGCTTCGCGCGGCCGACGCGGACCTTCTCCCCCTGCAGTTTTCCGACGCCGCCGTCACCGTGGCCGCCCAGGTGGCTGAGTTGAAAAGGCTGGTCGTCACTCAACGAGAGCACGCCACGACCGTCGATCGGCTGCTGGATCAAAAGGCCTTCGCTCTGGCCGCCGATCCGACCCTGACCTCAGGACCGCCGGACCGCGAGGAGGCGCCGCCCGATATCGACTTTGCTCCCCTCGACGCCGCCATCATACGCCTTAAGGCTAGCGCGCGCGCCTATGACCTCGCCGCCGCCGCCGCGCCGGCCAGCGCCAACGCCCAGCGGGTGGATGTCATCCTGCAAGGTATCGAACAGGCCCTCACCGAGCCTCGCGGCCTTCCTGGACGGCCCTGGTATCGCCACCTAATCTACGCCCCGGGTATGCTCACCGGCTACGGAGCCAAGACCCTGCCCGGCGTGCGCGAGGCCATCGAGGGGCGCCGCTGGGGCGAGGCTGGCGACTACATCGAACGCACGGCGGCGGTGCTGATGGCGATGAGCGCCAAGCTCGACGAGGCGACGAGACTGTTGGCCGGTTGAGCCAATTGAGGCGGCCGCTCGGGTGGCCGCATCGCCACAATAGCGGCCTGGCCATGACATCGCCCGGAATGCTGGAGTAAGGATCGCGACCATGATCCGACAGCGCCGCACCCGCATCGTCGCCACCTTGGGACCGGCCAGCCGCGGGCCGGAGGTGGTCCTCGCCTTGGCCAGCACCGGCGTGGATGTATTCCGGCTGAACTTCAGCCATGGCGACCATCACGATCACGCGGCGGCGCTCAAGACGGTGCGGGCGGCCGAAGCGGAGGTCGGCAGACCCCTGGCGATATTGGGAGACTTGCAGGGGCCGAAATTCCGCATCGGCGCTTTCAAGACCGGCCGCATCAAAATCGCGCC
>PMOM01000073.1 GCA_003161535.1 Caulobacteraceae bacterium
GTGTGCAGGGTGTAGTCGAGCATGTCGCGCAGCTTGGGGCAGTCCTCGGTCTCGCCGTAGCCCGGCAGGAATGGCGCGAAGACGCGGTGGCTGGCGGCCAAGGCGGCCAAGAGCGGATCGCCCGGCGCCATGCCACCGGCTCCGTGCAGATAGATCAGGGGCTTGCCCGCGCCACTTTCCAGATAGCGCACGGGCGCGGCCCGCGTTTCGACGGTCTTGGTTTCCAAGGCTCGGGTCCCCTTCAGGCGTGTTCAGGGACGCGAGCAGCCGCCGGCAGGCTGCCGGCCGTGACGCGCTTGGCCAGCGGCTTGCACCAGAAGCGCCCGTCCCCCTCGCATTCGGGCAGCAGACCCCGCAGCTTGGGCATCACCTTCTCGGCGAACAGCTTGGAGGAATACATGCACTTCTCGGCCGGCATGTTCCCCACGTGCATCAGGCAGAAGATGTTGCCGACGTTGAGGCCCTTAATCATCTCCTCCATCCGCTGACGGACGGTTTCGGGCGATCCGGCGATGACGTGGCCGCCCTCGGTCAGGTCCTTCCAGGTCAACTCGCCAAAGCCCTTGGGCGGGGCGTATTGCGACAGGGCCCCGGCCTGAATGGTCTTGATGGTGCGATAGCCCGGCGCGTCGGCGAAGCCTGGATAGACGTGCAGGCAGCGGTTGTAGAAATAGTGCAGGTGTTCGGCGTACAGCCGCTCGGCCTCGGCGTCGGTGTCGGCCACGCAGATGGTCTGGGCGAAGCCGGCCCGGTAGGGCGACGTATCGGGCGCGTTGCGCGCGGCCACGCGATCCCAATAGCCCTGCATCAGGGCCTTGGCGCGGATGTAGCCCGTGAAGCTGAGGTACGAGTAGGAGTAGGTATTGTCGATGCAGAAGTCATAGGTCTCCACCGAGCCGCCACCGGGAATATGGATCGGCGGATGCGGCTGCTGGATGGGCCGGGGCCAGATGTTCACGCGCCGCAGCTTGTTGTAGCGGCCGTTGAAGGCGAAGGGATCGCGCTCGGTCCAGGCGCGGATGATCAGCTCGTGCGCCTCGGCGTATTTCTCCCGGGTTAGGGCGGGGATCTGGCCGTAGCAGTAGTTGGTATCCATGGAGGTGCCGACGGGAAAGCCCGCCACCAGCCGCCCGCCGCTGATGCAGTCGAGCATGGCAAACTCCTCGGCCACCCGCACGGGCGGATTGTAGAGGGCGATGGAGTTGCCCAGCACGACGATGGCGGCGTCCTTGGTCCGCCTCGCCAAGCCCGCGGCGATGAGGTTGGGCGAGGGCATGATGCCATAGCCGTTCTGGTGATGCTCGTTCACCCCGATGCCGTCGAAGCCCAGAGTGTCGGCATATTCAAGCAGGTCCATATAGGTGTTGTAGACCTCGTGGCTCTTGGCCGGATCGAACAGGCGCTGGTCGATATCCACCCACACCGAGCGGTTCTTCTCGCGGAAGTCGTCCGGCAAATAGGGCCACGGCATCAGGTTGAACCAGGTGAACTTCATGCAACATCCTCCGCTCCCGCTTGGCGACGCGGGTTCCTGATCGGTGTTAAGTCAAAACCTTAGGCCAAGGAGGCGCGGGCGCGCAATCGGCGCCTCAGGAGATCGCATGAAGACCTATCGCATCGGCGTCATCGGCTTGGGTCAGCGCATCGCCCACGTCCTTGGCGCCATGAGGCAAATGGGCTGGAGCTTGGAGGTGGCCGGCTACGCCGATCCGTCCCCGGTGGGACTGCCGATCCTGGTCGAGGCGGGTATCGATCCAGGCCGCGCCTATCCCAGCATGGCCCAGCTCCTCGCCGATGGACCGTTCGATCTGGTGATGATCGGCTCGCCCAATCACCTGCATTTGGAGCACCTGAACGCCGCCTTCGCCGCCGGCTGTCCGATCTTCTGCGAAAAGCCGATCGTGCGGACACGCCAGGAGACCTTTGCCCTGGCCGAGACCCTGGCTGAGGGTCGCGCGCCGCCCCTGTTCATCGGCCTGGTCATGCGCTCGATGCCCATCGTGCGCGAGGTGATCGCGCGCGTCGATTCCGGCGAACTGGGCGACATCGTCTCCATCGACGCCACCGAGCACCTGCCCCCCGAACACGGCGCCTATCTCGCCCGCAACTGGCGCCGGCGGGCCGACTGGGGCGGCTCCTATCTGCTCGACAAGGTGTGCCACGACTTCGATGTCTTCGGTCGCATCGCGGGAGGCCGCGCGGCCCGCGTCGCCAGCTTTGGCGGCAGGCGCATCTTCGATCCCGCCCGCGGGAAAATTCCCATGACCTACGAGGACGGTTCGGCGGCCTATGGCCTGCGCGACGCCGGCTGGGCGGGCGCCAATGACGCCTTCCATTCGGACATGGATGTCGCCGATCATCAGGTGGCCATCGTCCACTATCAGGGCGGCATGGCCCTGGCCTTTCACGCCAACAGCCACGTCGCCTTGCAGGAGCGGCGCTGGTACGTCGCCGGAACCCAGGGCACGCTCATCGCCGACCTGGTGCGCAACAAGCTGATGGTCCGCCGCGCCCTGGACCGCCGCAAGCCCGAGCGCATGGACTTCGCCACCCGCACCGACGACAACCACAACGGCGCCGACCAGGCCATGGCGCTCGACCTGCTGGCCACCCTTGAGGGCCGCGCGCCCTTCCCGGTGACGCCGCGCGAGTCCATGGAAGCAGGCCTGACGGTCATGGCCATCGACGACGCGTCCACGAGCGGCCAGATGATCGATTGCGCCGCGATGTGGTCGGAATATGATCGCGCCAGCGCCGCATAGGCGAAGGACCGCTGCCACGTGAGGAGACGCGAGGCGATGCGACACTTCACGGTGGTCGTCTGGCTGGCGCTAGCCGCCACTTTCGCCCTTCCCGTCCGAGCCGCGCCCCCGATCGCCGCCTACGGCAAGCTCCCCGCTTTGGACTTTGTGCGCCTTTCCCCATCTGGCGAACGGATCGCCTTCGTCGCCGTTGAGGGCGAAACGCGTCGATTGTTCGTTCGCAAGGTCGGCGGCGACGCCTTGCTCGTAAGTACGGTCGGATCTTCCAAAATCCGAGACCTACAGTGGGCGGGCGATGACTATGTTTTGATTAGCGCCACCTCCACGCTGAAACTGGGCAATGGGCTCGTCGATAAGTGGTCCTATTCGACTCGGGCCGAGGTCGGGCTCGTGCTCATCGTTAATCTGAAGACCGGCAAAATCGCCAAGATGTTCGAGAACCAGGATGAAAAAGTTTTTCTGGGCCTTGTGGACTACATTTACGGTTCTCGAAATATAGATGGCAAGTGGTACGCGTTCGTGCTCGCCTACACCACCAATCACGGTGAAGATATCTACAAGATCGACCTAGATACAGGAAAATCGACGCTTGTCTTCAACACGAAGCGTGGCGACGAATATCTGATCGGCGCGGATGGATTGGTGCTCGCACGATCACGCTACGACGAAGGCAGTCGCCTGTGGAGCCTGCTGCCTGGAGACAAGAGCCGACAGTCGATGATCGAACGACGCTCCGACCTTGCTACGGTGAGTATCGGCGAGGGTCGAAAGCCAGGTACGGTTCTCGTCACGGAAACGGGCCCCGCCCAGGACACCGCCCAGGAATATGCGACGCCGGAGGACTCCACTGGGACACCGACGTTCGTCGGCTTGGATGTCGACGAATATTTGCATGACCCGAACACTGGCCTGCTAATCGGCGCCGTCTTGAGCGACGGCGGAGCAATCTTTTTCGATCCAACCCTGCAAAGGCACTATGACGCGGCGCGCAAGGCGTTCCCCGGCCTCCAGGTGACATTGAAATCCTTCTCCGCCGATTTTCGGCGGATGGTGGTAATGACCGATGGGGGCGACGATCCCGGAACCTTCTGGCTGGTCGACGTTGGCGCCGGTAAGGCGCAGGACTTGATGTCCGCCTATCCGACGATCCAGCCGAAGGACGTCGGCGCGACGCACCTCTTCCCGTTCAAGGCATCCGACGGTTTGGCCATGGATGGCGTACTGACGCTGCCACCGGGATCGACGGCCAAGAACCTGCCATTGGTTCTCATGCCGCACGGCGGCCCCATTGGCTTTCGCGACCGTGTCGGCTTCGACTATTGGCCACAGGCTTTCGCCTCACGCGGCTATGCGGTCTTCCAGCCGAACTACCGGGGCTCATCGGGACACGGCGCCGCCTTCCGGCAGGCGGGTTATGGCGAGTGGGGCCACAGGATGCTGAGCGATATGAGCGACGGGGTCGCGGCCTTGGCCAGCGCCGGCATCATCGACAAATCCCGTGTATGCGTTGTCGGCGCGAGCTATGGCGGATACGCGGCGCTCGCCAGCGTTACCTTTCAACATGGCGCGTTTCGCTGCGCCGTATCCGTCTCCGGTGTGAGCGACGTGGGCGCTATGATGGCATCCTGGGGCGACTACAGTGGGTCCGCGTCCGGGCGTTACGCCCAGGCCATGTTCGGGGCGGCCTTTTCAGGCGATCCAAGGCTCCAGCAGATCTCGCCGCTTCGCCACGCCGCGGAGGCGGACGCGCCGATTCTGATCATCCACGGGAAGGACGACACGGTGGTTCCATTCGTTCAAAGTCTGGGGATGAACACCATGCTCGCCAAGGCCGCCAAGTCCGTCAAATTCCTGCCGTTGGATAGCGAAGACCACTGGTGGTCACACGAAGCGACTCGCGTGCAAATCCTCGAGGCTTCCGTGGCGTTCGTACAAGAGCACAACCCTGTTCCTTGACCGCCGACCGCCAGCGAGGCCCGTTCGTGACGGAACTCGCCAAGCTATTGGCTGACTCCGCCCAGCATCGTCCCCCCGCTTGAAACGGCCTGCGCAACTGGCGGCGTGCGGCGCAGGATGGCGCCGGCGAGATCAAGCACGCACATCTCGTGGAAGGCCCTATGCGGTCCGCAGGCGACTCCGGCGAACTGGAACCGGTGATTGAAGAGATCGGCGCGATGCGGCGATCCGGCCACGCCCCGATCGATGATCCATTGATGGACGACCGCCTCCGGCGTGGTCTGCCCCAGTGAGATATCCTCGGCGATGATCGA
>PMOM01000005.1 GCA_003161535.1 Caulobacteraceae bacterium
GGAGGGGGCGGGTGAAAGAGCGCCCGCGCACGGCCCCCGCCCCCCTCACCGTCCGGATTTCTCCACCATGAGTTTCTTCGGCAACGACGCGATCAACCGCGTCAATCTGCACACCACCGTCGTGGCTCTGGCCCAGGGCGCGGGGGGCGTGTTCGTGTTTGTCTATCTGCTCAAGGCGGGGGTTCCGATCCCGCTGGTGCTCACCGCCATCGCCGCCATGACCCTGGGGCGGTTCGTGTCGCGCCGGGCGGTGCTGATCGTGGCGCGGCGGGGCGGACTGCGCACGACCCTGATCGCCGGGACGGTCCTGGAGGCGGCGATCTTCCCCCTGCTGCCGGCCGTGCACGGGCCGAGCTGGATGTTGCTGGCGGTGATCGCCGTCTCCGCCTTGGGCAGCGTGTTCTACTGGACCAGCCTGCACGCCTATACCGCCTCGCTGGGCGACGCCGAGCATCGCGGACGGCAGATCGGGGTGCGCGCCGCCGCCGCGGCGGTGGTGAACATCGTCGCGCCGTGGATCGGCGGATGGGGGCTGACCACGCTTGGCCCCGCGCCCACCTTCGCCCTGGTGGCCGCCGTGCAGATCGCCGCCGTCATCCCGCTGATCGGGGCGCTCAATCCGAAGGTCGTCGAAACCGCCCCGCGCGGATCGCCCGGCATGCGCCTGGCGGTGATTCTGCAGGTGAGCGACGGCTGGTTCGGGGCCGCTTTCACCTATGTCTGGCAGATCGCGCTTTTCGTGGCGCTGGGCGAGCATTTCGCCAGCTATGGCGGGGCCATGGCCCTGGCCGGGCTGGTGGGCGCGGCGGCGAGCCTGGCGGTGGGGCGGTTCATCGATCTGGGTCGGGGGCGGCGATGGGTGTTCATCGCCTATGGCGTTTGCGCCCTGGTGGTGGCGCTGAAGGCCGCGTCGCTGCACAGCCCGGCCCTGGCGGTGGCGGCCAACGCCCTGGCCACGGTGGCGATGCTGCTGCTCGAGCCGGTGATGATGGCCCCCATCTACAACCTGGCCAAGGCCTCGCCCTGCCCGCTGCGCTTCCACATGGCCACCGAGGGCGGCTGGGACATCGGCCAATCCGGCGGTTGTTTGGCGGCCGCGGCCCTGACCTGGGCGCACGTTCCCCTGTCGGCGTCGATCCTGCTGGCCCTGGTCGGGGCGTCGGTGGGGTTCTGGCTGCTGCTGCGCACCTACGCGGGGCGGGGTTAGGGGCGCCCCTGGGCGACGGGTTACGTCTGGATGGTGGTCGTCTATAGGTTGGGCACGGACGCGAAGGGGTGGGGAGTGGGGATGACGCAACACCGAGGATTGATCTTGTCAGTGCTCGCCGCGTGGCTGCTTGCCGCCGGCGCCGCGGACGCCGCTTCGCCCAGGGCGGCGGTGCGGACGTGGCGCATCTCCCATGAGCGCCAGATCGTCGAGGATTTCAGCCGTTTCGTCGCCATGCCCGACGTGGCCACGACGCTCGCCGATGTGGAGGCCAACGCGGCCTATATTTCGGGTCAGCTGGAGGCGCGGGGCTTTCGCGTGCGGCTGCTGCGAGCGGCGCCTGGCACGCCGCCGTCGGTGTTCGCCGAGCTTACGACGCCGGGGGCCCGGCGCACGGTGGTTTTCTATGCCCACTACGACGGCCAGCCGGTGAACCAGAAAGGCTGGCTGTCGCCGCCTTTCCAGCCGACCATGCGCACGGCGCCGCCGCAGAGCCAGTTGGTCGACGTCGCCGGCTGGAAGGGGAGCCTCGATCCGGAGTGGCGGCTCTATGCGCGCGCGGCGGCCGACGACAAGGTGACCATCCAGGCGATGATCAGCGCCGTGGATGCGCTGAAAGCGGCGGGCGTCAAGCCGACGGTGAACATCAAGCTACTTTATGAAGGCGAGGAGGAGCAGGGCTCGCCGCACTTCGCCACCATTGTCGCCCAGAACGCCGGCGCCCTGCGCGGCGATCTTCTGATCATGGGCGATGGACCGATGCACCCGTCGGGCCGCCAGGAGATCAACGGCGGCAATCGCGGCATCACCGATTTTACCGCCGTGGTCTATGGGCCGAGCAAGCCCCTGCACGATGGCCATTATGGCAGCTGGGCGCCCAGCCCGGCGGTGATGATCGCCGATCTGGTGATGAGCCTGCGCGATGACGAGGGGCACATCCTGATCCCCGGCATCTATGATGACGTCGCCCCGGTGTCGGCGGCCGACAAGGCGGCGCTGGCGGCGTTGCCGCCGGTGGAGGCCGATCTGAAGACCGCGCTCGGCCTTGGCCGCACCATCGGCCCGGCGCGTCTGGCGGACGGCTATCTTGGCCCCACGCTCAACATCCGCGCCATCCATGCCGGCGACGAGGGCCCCAACGCCGCCAACGCCATAGCCACCGAGGCCGAGGCCTCGGTCGACATTCGCCTGGCGCCCGGCGAGACGCCGGCGCGTGTGCAGGCCCTGACCGAGGCGTATCTGGCCGCCAAGGGCTGGTTCATCGTCCGCGCCGCGCCCGACGCGGCCACGCGCATGGCGCATCCGAAGATCCTGCGCCTGAACTGGGACGACGGCGCCTCGATGGCCACCGAGACCCCGCTGGACACCCCCGCCGCCGCCGCGGTCGCCGCCTCGATCGACCGGACGGTCGGCTACCGCGTGATCAAGCTGCCGATCATGGGCGGCAGCTCGGGCTTCGCGGCGATCGTCAATCAGCTGCACGCGCCGATGGTCGGGGTCGCCATCGCCAACTACGACGACAACCAGCACGCGCGGAACGAGAACCTGCGCCTGGGCAATCTGTGGGACGGCATCGAGGT
>PMOM01000272.1 GCA_003161535.1 Caulobacteraceae bacterium
GCGTAGTGAGCCAGGCGTCGGCGTAGAGCCGAGGCGCTGTCGATGGCGGCCAGGTCGCCGAGAAGCTGGCCGGCGTTGGTGAACAGGGCGGTGTGTCCGTTGAGGACGGCCTGGTAGGCGATGTTGCGAGCGAGCGTGGACTTGCCCACGCCATTGGATCCGATCAGGACGGCGTTGGCGGCGTCGCGGATAAAGTCGAGCCGCATCAGCGCCTCGATGGCTTGGCGATCACAGCGGGTCGGCCATGACCAGTCGAAGTCGGCCAGCGGTTTGAAGCGGCCGATCCTGGCGTCCAGTAAACGGCGCTCCTGACTGCGCCTGGCGCGTTCTGTCTCTTCCCAATCCAGGAGGGTCAGCGCCCAGCCCGCATCGCTGGCGTCGCGCCAGTGGGCGATGAGGCCGTACAGACGCAAGCGCTCGGCGCGGGAACGCGGTCCCTCAGAGCTGGTCATCGGAGGGCTCCTTATTGAGCTGATCATAGGCATCGAGGCGGGCGGCCCGAACGGGGCTGTCCTTGTCCTGCACATGCTGAGGCAGACTGACATGCAGCCGCGGAGGCTGGCGGCGTCGCTCACGCCGGTGTTCGAGGATCAACTGGACGGCGTTGGGATGAGGCGCTGGCCCTTCGAGCTTGAGCACTTCAAGGATGCCCGCTTGGAGTTCGCTGGCGCCGTAGTGGTCGAGCAGCCTGGTCAGTCCGATGATGACGGTGTGCAGGGAATGGCCATTCTGGGCGGCGCGGGTGAACAGCTCGGCGCTGGCGGGCGCCGCCGTCGCCAGGCGGTCGGTGGCGCTATGGCGATGAGCCCGGCGCTTCTCGTCGACCAGCGCCCGGATATGGGCGGGGTCTTCGATCTGGGCGCTTTTGTCATAACTGCGGGCGTGACGGGCCACGATCTGCGCGCCGTCGACAATGCGAACCTCCGTCGGGGTCGCCAGCACACTGAGCGTGCGGCGTACGTGGGTATGGGGAACGGAGTAATCGTTGAGATCGAAGCGCGCGTAAGGGGTCTTGCCGATGGAGACGGCGACCTGCGCCGGCCATGGGAAGGGGTTGTCTGGCAGCGGCAGCAGGCTCGCAGCCTCGCGGGTGAAGGCTTCGCGCACGGTGATGTCGCTTCCCGGACAGAGTCTGTCGCTGGCGACGCCGCCACACCAGGCGTCAGCTTGAGCATTAAGATCATCGAGGTTTTTGAAGCGGCGGGCTGCGAAGAAGCTGTCGCGGATATACCGTATGCTCCTTTCCACGCGCCCCTTTTCGTTGCCGCGCGCCACGGCCACCGGGCGCGGCTCATAGCGATAGTGCGCGGCGAAGGCGATCAGGGTCGGGTTGAAGCGGATGGCGTCGTCGCGGCGTTCCAGCACGGCGCTCTTGAGATTATCATACAGGAGAACCCTGGGGACTCCGGCCCAGGCTTCAAAGGCCTCGACATGACCGGCCAGGAACGACTCCATTCGCGCGTCCAGGAAGAAGCGCAGGAAGATCCGGCGCGAGGAACTCAGGACCATGACGAAAGCCATCAGAGGCCGTCGGGCGCGGCCGATCTGGAGATGCCCGAAGTGACCCCAGTCGACCTGGGCTTGTTCGCCGGGAAGCGTGCGCAGCCGCAGGTAAGCCTCGGCCTTGGGGCGCGGCCGATGGCGGGCGATCATATGACGGAAGTGATCGGCGTGACCCCGGTATCCTCGCTCGTAAACCATGCCGTAGAGCCGCGCGGCGGTCAGGGTCGGGAAGGCCTGCAGGGTCTCGAGGATGAGGGGCAGATAGGGATCAATCTTGCGGGCGCGGCTTGGTGGTCCGTGGGGAGCCAACCCGCAACGAGCCAGGGCGAGGCGAACGGTGTTGCGGTGGATTCCAAGCTGGCGGGCAATGGTTCCCGGGCGCCACTTCTCAACATGATAATAGCGTAGGATCTGGGCCTGCAGTTCGGGGGATATCGCCATCGTCATCCTCAGGACGGAGGGTCGCGGACGGCACGGCGGCGGCGCAGAGGCTCGCGACGAACAAACGGCGAGCAGCCGCGACCGCACCAATGACAGCGACGCCTCGAGGTCGCGGCCAGGGGACTCTCTAAGCCCGGGGACGCGGTCATAGACGGCGTGTCAGCGGAGTCCGGAGCGCTGATCCGCGCCGCCGCCGAGGCCGCTGACACAGAAGCATCAGAGTCCTCGTCGGGTGAACCCTGGTGCGTCACGTTCTTGCATCGGGCCCGATATCGGCGGCTGCGCTTGGCATGGGCGAAGCGCCCCTTGCGGCTTGCTTGATAGCGCTGAGCCGCCTTGCGCCGGCAGGCCGAACGGGCGAGCTTTGCGCAACCGCTGGCGCAGTAGATCTGTCCTCGATCACAACAGCTGCAGATCAGGACTTGGTCTCGACAACGTTCACAGACGAAGAAGCGGCCAGTGTCCTCGGCGGTCGCCTTGCGACGACCGCCGCGACGTGGACGCAAATCCCCTTCGGCGCCATAATGCCCCGGCAATCGTGCCCCGCACGGTGTAGGGCGCGGCGCCGGGTAAACTGCCAGGTTCGGTCGGCGCCGCGCCTGCTTCCAAGTTCGGCGGAAATACTAACGCCGACATCGTGGCGCTGTCAGCGCTCCGCCAAGCCGCCCTTAGCCGCCGCGACGGCGATGATGGGGCATGCCTTCCGAGCTGCATGTAGAACCACATCTGGTGTCGGTAACTCGCCAGCTGGGCAACGGATCGATCCTCCCGCACAGGAAAATCGTTCATTCCCCAGTCGCCCGCCTTCACCAGACCAGCTCCCAAGCCGCCCGCGCCGGGAGGGGCGTGACTTCGGTCGGGCAAGCCCTCCCTTCGTCACGCCCCTCCCGGCCTCCCTCAACCGCAGCAGGCGACGCCGAATAGAGGCACTTCCTGGCCGCCATTCACAGGTTGCGGAACGTGACGGGGCGAGCGCCGTCGATGGCGCGGCGGCGCTCTGTTCTTCGGTCGGGTTGCGGGGTGATTTGGCGTCAGGCAGCGGACGGCGGCGGGGCGCTCGATCCGGACGAAGCGCCAGACGCTCAGTATTCGTCGGCCAACATCACGTTGAGCACGCGCGTCGTGACGGACGGGTCGGCGGGATCGGGAGAAAGCATCTCCATCTCGCGGTCGTAGTAGTCGATTTTCCAGAAGCAGCGGGCGTCGCCGAGCTCGACGAGACCGAAGTCGTGCTCCTCGTGCGGATCGTTGTCCTCCGTGAAGGCGTCGAAGGCGCGCACCTTGGCGAGGATCGCGCGGCGCTGGTCGGAGGGCAGCGCCTCGACGCCGGCGGTGATCACGACGGCGCCGCCGACGAAGGTGCGGCGAAAGGCGTCGTTTAGGGCGGGGATGCGGTCGGCGGGGTGTTGACGATTTGCGGTCATAGCTCTTTCTCTTGGGGTTCGCGGAATCAAAACGGGACCCGAAAGGGTCCCGCGGTGGAGGGCTTGCGCGCGCGGATTCGCGGCGCGGCGGCGTCAGGTGGGTGGGCTGGGGGCTTAGATTGTGGCTGTGGCGTCTTGGGGCTGCGGTCGGATAGGCGAGCCGCGACGGCGTCGGTTCGATGCGAGGTCGGGACGGTCGCGACGAATCACCACATGACCGCGCTGTGATAATAGCGCGTATACACCCGTCATGTCAAGTGGATATTTTGGTCCGCCGACGCTGTCGGCCCCGCGCCGAGCCTGCGGCGAGGTCGCGTTTTTCGCCAGAAAATCGGATACTTTGAGGTGCGCCCCGAGGGCGCGTTTGACCAGTGGAGGTATGTTCCACCCAGGGAATTGTCGATTGACCTGGTAGCTGACGAGCGGTTTGGCTGGGCGACTGGCCGGATTGAAGCCTCGTGACAAAGGCCGCCTTGGGCGGTTGAGCGATCCAGCGGGCCGCAACGTGAGTGAAGCCTGAGCAGGCCTCGAAAGGAAGAGATGCGGATGCCGACCCGCCCTCAAAACGGGGAAGGCAGCACGGA
>PMOM01000042.1:0-6701 GCA_003161535.1 Caulobacteraceae bacterium
GTCACCGGCTATGGCACCGGCGGCACGCTCAAGGGCGTCGCGCGGGTGCTGGCCAAGGAGCGGCCGGAAGTGAAGATCATCGTCTGTGAGCCGGCGGACGCGCCGCTCCTGGAAAGCGGCCTCGCCCAGGCCCGCAACCCCGACGGCTCGGCGGCCGAGGGCCATCCGGCCTGGAAACCCCACCCGGTGCAGGGCTGGACGCCCGACTTCATTCCCAAGCTGACCGGCGACGCGGTGGACGCCGGCGACGTGGACAAGGTGTTGGCCATTTCCGGGGCCGAGGCCATCGCCCGCAGCCTGGATCTGGCCCGCCAGGAGGGAATTTTCGTGGGCATTTCGGCCGGAGCCACCCTGGCCGGCGCCCTTCGCGTCTGCGCCGACGCGCCGAAAGGCTCGGTGGTCCTGTTCATGGCCCCTGATACCGGCGAGCGCTATCTGTCGACGCCGCTGTTCGCCGATGTGGCCGTCGACATGAACACCGACGAGATGGAAATTTCCCGCTCGACGCCGGGAGGCCAACTGGCGGGCTGAGCGGTCAGGGCAAATTCAGGCGCCGCGCGGGTTATTGCGGAGCGGGACTTCCGTCAATCTGCGGCTTCATCTGACCGACGAAGGCATCCTGGTTTCGAATGCTGCTCAGCACGACGTTGATGGCGGCGTCCGGAAACCCAGATTCCAGGGTGAAGGTGTATCCGGCGAAGATGTCACCGGTCGTGTCGGCCCCCCAGAACAGGAAATTGTCATCGCTGAAGAGGAGAAGCTGGCGCATCAGGGCGGGGCCGTTCTTGGCTTTGTCCAGATTTATGTAGCCGTCCGCGTAGTGCGGATAGATCCGAAATCCGATCGTCTCATTCTTGGTGACCGAAATGACGATTTCGAGTGAAGCGGAGCTGGCGAGCCCCTGAGTCATCGACCCGACGAAATTGTACGGATTCTTTGTGCTCTGGGCGAAGGCGACATTGATCCTGGGACCGGCGACCGCCAGCAGAGCGCGCAGCTTTTCTCGCGTGGCGTCGCGCGAGGCCTGCTGCTGCGCCGTCATGGCCGGCGCTGGGGATTGAGCCTGCTGGGCGCCGGCGGCAGTGGCGCCTGCCGTCAGTCCCAGCATGAGCAGGACGAGGAGCGTGATGCGTCTCATGGCGGCCTCCCGATGGGCGAAACCTTAGCCAGCGGCGTCGGTCCTGGCAATCGCGCCAGCGGCGGCGCGCTTGACATCGACCGGGGCGCGTGCGCCCTTCCGCGCCTTCTAAAAAAGGGCCCTGCTGAGAGCTTGACGATGCACGCCTATCGCACCCACACCTGCGGCGCCTTGCGGATCGCCGACCAGGGCGCGGACGTGCGCTTGAGCGGCTGGATACATCGCAAACGCGACCATGGCGGCCTGCTGTTCGTCGACTTGCGTGACCACTACGGGATCAGCCAGCTGGTGGCCCATCCCGGCGCCCCGGGCTTCGAGACGCTGGAGCGGCTGCGCCCCGAAAGCGTGGTCACCGTTGACGGCGAGGTGGTGGCTCGCTCGGCCGACACGGTCAACCCGGCGCTGCCCACCGGCGAGGTGGAAGTGCGTGTGCGGGCGGTGGCGATCGTCTCGGAAGCCGCCGAGCTTCCCCTGCCAGTGTTCGGCGAGCCGGACTATCCCGAGGACATCCGCCTGGCGCACCGCTATCTCGACCTGCGGCGCGAGAGCCTGCACCGCAACATCGTCCTGCGCTCGGCGGTGATCACCTCCATTCGACGGCGGATGGTCGACCAGGGTTTCATCGAGTTTCAGACCCCGATCCTCACCGCTTCCAGCCCCGAGGGCGCGCGGGATTTCCTCGTGCCTTCGCGCCTCCATCCGGGCAAGTTCTACGCCCTTCCCCAGGCGCCCCAGCAGTTCAAGCAGCTTCTGATAATGGCCGGCTTCGATCGCTACTTCCAGATCGCGCCATGCTTTCGCGACGAGGACGCCCGCGCCGACCGGGCGCTGGAGTTCTACCAGCTCGACGTGGAAATGAGCTTCGTCACCCAGGAGGACGTGTTCGCCGCCATCGAGCCGGTGCTGCACGGGGTATTCGTTGAGTTCGCCGAGGGCAAACCGGTCACTCCCTATCCTTTTCCACGCATCGCTTGGCGCGACGCCATCGCCCGCTATGGCACCGACAAGCCTGACCTGCGCAATCCCTTGGTCATGAGCGATGTCTCCGACGCGTTTCGGGGCGGTGGTTTTGGTCTCTTCGCGCGCATGCTGGAAGCCAAGGCCACCGCCGTCTGGGCGATTCCGGCGCCGGGCGGCGGTTCGCGGGCCTTCTGCGATCGCATGAACGCCTGGGCGCAGACCGAAGGCCAGCCGGGCCTGGGCTATATCCTGTGGCGGCAAGGGGAGGGGGAAGACGGCGGCGCAGCCGGTCCGATCGCCCGCAATCTCGGCCCTGAACGCACCGAGGCCCTTCGTATCGAGCTTGGCCTAGGCGTCGGCGACGCGGCCTTCTTCGTGGGCGGAGACCCAAAGACCTTCTACAAGTTCGCCGGTTCGGCGCGCACCAGGATCGGCGCGGAGCTGGGCCTGGTGGACGAGGACCGCTTCGATTTCTGCTGGATCGTCGACTTTCCCATGTACGAGCTCAATGACCAGTCCAATCATGTGGATTTCTCGCACAACCCCTTTTCCATGCCACAGGGCGAGTTGGAGGCGCTCAACAGCCGTGATCCCCTGGATATCCTGGCCTATCAATACGACATCGTCTGCAACGGCCACGAGCTTTGCTCGGGCGCGGTGCGCAACCATCGCCCGGAGGTGATGTTGCGTGCCTTCGAGATCGCCGGCTACGACGCGGCTGCCGTGGAGGCCGAGTTTGGCGGCATGCTCAACGCGTTTCGCTACGGCGCGCCCCCGCATGGCGGCCTGGCGCCCGGCATCGACCGCATCGTCATGCTGCTGGCCGGCGAGCAGGCCATCCGCGAGGTGATCGCCTTTCCCCTCAACCAGCAGGGTCAGGATCTGTTGATGAATGCGCCCGGGACGGTGCGCGATCAGCAACTGAAGGAACTGCACATCCGCCTCGCCCCTGCCGCGAAAAGTTGAGGCTTGGCGCCTCCAAAAGCCCGGACGCGCGGCGACATTTTCCAAGTGCTCCCTTAAGGATTCGCCAGATCAGCGCGCCCGCGAATGAATCAATGAATGGGCTTGTTGCGTCGCCGGCGTGGCCGCCTGGGAGCAAGCGTAGCCACGTCGCTGAATTGATTCAGTTCTTAACCTTTCGTTAGCTTGACTTGGCCGCCGGAACATCTTGGCTCGGCAGGGATTAGGTTAAGCATGACCCGCCCCTCCCACTGCGCTCAAACGGTCCTCGTCGTCGAAGACGAGGGGCTGGTGCGTCTGGACGCGGTCGAGACGCTGCGGGAGGCCGGCTTCGATGTGGTCGAGGCCGACGACGCGGCCGCCGCGCTGGACATCGTCGCCGGGCGGGCCGACATCGGCGTGCTGTTTACCGACATCAACATGCCCGGAGGGATGAACGGCCTAGAGCTGGCCCGTTGCATCCACCGCACCCATCCGGCCATCGAGTTGATCTTGACCTCGGGCGCGGTGACGCCCGCGCCCGGCGAGATTCCGGACGACGGCGTCTTCCTGGCCAAACCCTATTCACCCGAAGCGGTGACATCGGTGGTGAGCGCCAAGCTCGCTTGAGGCGCCGCCGGGCGGACGGCGCGCGGCGCGCGCCGTTCACGGATAATTGCGGAACGCTTCAATCACGGCGACGTTAATTATCAGCAAGCCCGCAATCGGCGATTCGCCAAAACAAGAGGGCTGGAGGGTAACACCATGGGTATGGGAATTATCGCTTGGCTCGTTCTAGGGCTCATCTCCGGATTTATCGCCAGCAAGTTGGTCAATAAGACCGGCGAAGGCCTGGTGATGGATATCATTCTGGGTATCGTCGGCGCCTTCGTGGGCGGCTTCATCTTCACGCACTTCTTCGGCGCCAATGGGGTCACCGGTCTCAACATCCCCAGCCTGTTCGTCGCCGTCGTCGGCGCGGTCGTGGTCCTTCTTGTCTACCACATGATCGTTCGTCGGCGCGTCTGAACTCTGACGCTTCTTAAGATCATCGCGTCTTAAGATCATCGCGCGCGGCCCTCGAGAACCCTCGGGGGCCGCGTTCGGATTCTGGGTGAGTCCCGTGGGCTTGAACCGGCGCATGGCCCTGGGCTAGGTCTGTGTTCACCAGCCCCGCGGGAAACAACTCACCATGGATGACATGAGCGTCGCGATCAGCGGCTGGTTGATCGCCGCGGCGATCGTATCGGTCGTCGTCATGGCCGCGACGTATTTCCTGCCAACCATGATCGCGATTGTCCGCGACCACCGGCAAATCCTCGCCATCGCCACCTTAAATGTACTGCTCGGCTGGACGATGCTCGGCTGGGTCTGGGCGCTGGTCTGGTCGCTCACCCAGCCGCCCGCGCGAATCGTGGTCATGCCGCAACCGGCGGCGCCGCCGCCCTCGACGTGAGCGGGCCAGCCGCGGACGCCGGCTCCTCCAGCGGGGGGCCGACCCGCCTGCTCATCTACGAGCCTTCCCATCGGCGCATCGCCAAGGAACTCGCCGCCCACGGGGCGGCGCTGGAGCTCCTGTTGATGGACGAGGCCGGCCGCCTGACGCTGGGCGGCGTCGAGGTCACGGCGGAAGAGGCGTCGGCCGAGGCGGCCTGGGCCAACGGCGACGTCTTCGCCAGTGGGGCCGCGCGGGCCTTCATGACAGCCATGCTAAAGGCGCCGCGCCTCAAATGGGTGCAGAGCGCGGCGGCGGGCTTCGACCACCCGGTGTTCGGCTCGCTCATCGCCAAGGGCGCGCGCCTGACCACTAGCCACGGCCAGGCGGTGGGCATGGCCGACTATGTGCTGGCCGGGGTGCTCGATTATTTCCAGCGCGGGGGCGAACGGCGCACGGCTCAGGTAGAGAGCACCTGGCGTCGCCTGCCATTTCGCGAGATCGCCGGGACCACCTGGCTGATCATCGGCTTTGGCGCCATTGGCCAAGCCGTGGCGCAGAGGGCGCGGGCATTCGGCGCCCGGACGGTCGGGGCGCGGCGCAACGCGGCCCCGCACCCCCTGGCCGACGCCGTGATCTCCATGCGGGCGCTCGGCGATCATCTGCCCGTCGCCGATGTCGTGGTTCTCTGCGCGCCCCTGGACGCCGCCACGCGTCATCTGGCCAACGCCGCCTTTTTGGGAGCCATGAAGTCCGGCGCCGTGCTGGTCAATGTCGGGCGCGGCGGCCTGGTCGACGAAGCGGCGCTGCTGGCGGCCCTGGACGCCGGGACGCCGGCTCACGCGGTGCTCGATGTGTTCGAGACCGAGCCGCTGCCCGTTGGCAGCCCCTTCTGGCGCCACCCGCGCGTTAGCGTCACCGCCCACGCCTCCGGCATCGCCAACGGCCAGGATGCGCGCAACCAGGCCCTGTTTCTGGAGAACCTTGGCCGCTATCTGGCCGGCCAGCCCCTGCTCCATGAGGTCGATCCCAAAGACGTCCCGACCCCGGCAAATTGACAATCGAGGCGGTCGGCGTGAAGCTCTCGCCCCGGAAATTCGCTCAGGCGCCTAAAGGAGGACGAGCATGAATATCCCGCTAGGCGTGGCCACGGTCCTGGCCCTGGCGGCCGCCGGTTCGGCCAACGCCGTGGTCACTGTGTTTGGCGGCGGCCAGGCTCAAGCCTGTTACCAGGCCGCGCTGGCCGGAAAGTCCGACACCGACTCCATCGCCTCGTGCAACGTCGCCCTGGACAGCGAAGTGCTCGATCCGCGTGACCGCGCGGGCACGCTGGTCAATCGCGGGGTGATGAAGCTGCGGCGGGGCGAGTACGAAGCGGCGCATGCCGATTTCGACGCCGGCATCGCCCTGGCGCCCAAGGTCGGGGAGGGCTGGATCAACCGCGGCGCCATGTTCGTGGGCGAGAAGCGCTACAAGGAGGGCCTGGCCGATCTCGACATCGGCCTCGCCCTGGGCCCCAGGGAGCCGGAGAAGGCCTATTACAACCGCGCCCTGGCCTATGAGGGCCTCGATGATGAGAAGGCGGCCTATCTGGACTATCGCCAGGCGCTGGCCCTGAAGCCCGGCTGGGATCTGCCCCAACGCGAGCTGCTGCGCTTTACGGTGACCACTCGCTAGGCTAGCGCCAAGTCTTGACCGTCCGGCCAGGGGGCGTAGGGTCGGGAGCATTCTCCGGGGTGTCTCGCTTAAGGGACTGAGAGGCCGCTGACGCGGCGACCCGCCGAACCTGATCCGGGTCATGCCGGCGAAGGGAGGGAACGCGGGCGAGGCCATCGCCGCCCCCGTCTATCCGCCTTACCGCCGGCCCGACTCGCGCCTCGCGGAACAAGGCATTGGCCATGAATATCCAGACCCCCATCGCGCCGACCATCCCCACCGGCGAGCGGCCCGGCTCGCGAAAGGTCTATCAGCAAGGCGTGCTGCATCCCTGCCTGCGGGTGCCATTTCGCGAGGTGGCCGTGCATCCCTCGGCCGGAGAGCCGCCGGTGACGCTCTATGATCCGTCCGGCCCCTACACCGATCCGGCCGCCGCGATCGATATCAAGAAGGGCCTGGGCCGGGACCGCGAAGCCTGGGTGATGGCGCGGGGCGATGTCGAGCCGGTGGCCGCAAGAGCGCTGCGCGCCGAAGACAACGGCAACGCCCGCGGCAAGCATCTGGCCCCGC
>PMOM01000042.1:6719-7315 GCA_003161535.1 Caulobacteraceae bacterium
GCGGAAATTCCCGATCTGGTCACGCCGGACTTCGTGCGCTCGGAGGTCGCGCGCGGGCGGGCGATCATCCCGGCCAACATCAATCATGGCGAGCTGGAGCCGATGGCCATCGGCCGCAACTTCCTGGTCAAGATCAACGCCAACATCGGCAATTCCGCGGTGCTCTCGTCGGTGGAGGATGAGATTGACAAGATGGTGTGGGCGATCCGCTGGGGCGCCGATACGATCATGGATCTCTCCACCGGGCGCAATATCCACAACATCCGCGAATGGATCATCCGCAACTGCCCAACGCCGCTCGGCACGGTGCCGATCTATCAGGCCCTGGAGAAGGTGGGCGGCGTGGCCGAGGATCTGACCTGGGAGGTATTTCGCGACACCCTCGTCGAACAGGCCCAGCAGGGGGTGGACTATTTCACCATCCACGCCGGCGTGCGGCTGGCCTATGTGCCCCTCACGGCGCGGCGGGTGACGGGGATCGTTTCGCGGGGCGGCTCGATCATGGCCAAGTGGTGCCTGGCGCACCACCGCGAGAGTTTCCTCTATGAGCACTTCGAGGACATCTGCCAGATCATGCGGGCCTATGACGTGTCCTT
>PMOM01000093.1 GCA_003161535.1 Caulobacteraceae bacterium
CCCATGAAGGGTACGCCCGAAAGCGTCAGCGCCGCGGAGGCCGCCACCATGGCGACGATGTCGGGATCATTTTCCAGATCGTGCGACAGCACGGTGATGATGACCTGGGTCTCGTGTTTGAACCCCTTGACGAACAGCGGCCGGATCGGCCGGTCGATGAGGCGGGAGACCAGGGTTTCCTTTTCGGAGGGCCGGCCCTCGCGCTTGAAAAAGCCGCCGGGGATCTTGCCGGCCGCGAACGTCTTTTCCTGATAGTTGACGGTGAGCGGGAAGAAATCGAGGCCGGGCTTGGGGGCCTTGTCGAACACCACCGCGGCCAGCACCGTGGTGTCGCCGTAGGTGGCCAGGACAGCGCCGTCGGCTTGACGGGCGATGCGGCCGGTCTCCAGGGTCAGCTTGCGGCCGGCCCAGTCGATGGATTTGCGTCGGATATCGAACATGTGGATTTTCTTTCTTTCGTTCCCGAGGGCGGATTCCCTTCGGGTTCGGACAGGGGCGGCGGGTTTCTAAGCCGGTTTTCCGTTGATCCTCTCCTTGTCGACAGGCGGATGAGGATCGCTGCAATGACCCTCGGCGTATGGCCGGACCGATGCTCGATCCAGCAAATCCGCCGCCCTCATGCCTGTCAATGGCGGGCGGCGGAGAGTGATTTTCTAGCGGCGCAGGCCCAATGTGCCGATCAGAGCCTGGTAGCGCTCGTCGTCCTTGCTCTTGAGGTGATCAAGCAGGGAACGCCGCTGGGAGACCATCTTGAGCAGGCCCCTGCGCGAATGGTTGTCTTTCTGGTGGGTCTTGAAGTGCTCGGTGAGATTGGCAATGCGCTCCGAGAGGATCGCGACCTGCACTTCAGCGGAACCCGTGTCTCCCGTTCCCCGGGCATGGGTGGTGATCAGTTCGGTCTTGCGTTCGGCGGTGATCGACATCGAATTTTCTTTCCGCTCGTCTATAGGTGAAAGACACGCGTGGGATTGAGCCGTCCCGCCCGCATCTCGCAAAGAGCGACCATCCTTTGCCCGTGACGGGCCGAAACGGTGCGGGAAGCGACAAGCTTCGCCTTCAAGGTTTCGACCTGCCGGGGGAGCAGAACGATCGATCGTCCTTGCGTCAGCCTGAAAGCGTCTTCGGTGGTCACGGCCAGCGCCGGGATGTCGTCCAGCGCGGTCTCGACCGGAAGCAGGGCCTCCAGAGGCGCGCCCCTATCGCACATGTTCTCCAGACTTTCCAGCCCAATCGCCATGGATTCAGTGAAGGCGCCCACCCGTGTACGGCGAAGCTGGCTGACATGGGCATTGGCCCCCAGGCTTGCCGCCAAGTCGCGGACCAGGGCCCTGACGTAGCAACCCTTGCCGCATTCGATCTCGATGACGGTGTGATCGGCGTCGGGCGTTTCGACCAGGCGCGCGGCATGGATGACCACCCTTCGCGGCTTGAGCTCCATCGCCACCCCTTCGCGGGCCAGATCGTAGGCCCGCGCGCCGTCCACCTTCACCGCCGAATAGTCCGGCGGAATCTGGCTGATCTCGCCAACGAATGCGGCCAGCGCCTCGGCCACCGCCGCCCGGCCGGGCCGTACGTCCGACACGCCCGTCACCGCGCCCTCGCGATCGAAGCTCGCCGTCTCCACGCCCCAGGCCACGGTGAAGCGGTAGGCCTTGTCGGCGTCCACCAGGAAGGCCGCCGTTTTGGTCGCCTCGCCAAGCGCGATGGGCAGGATGCCGGTGGCCAGTGGGTCCAGGGTGCCGGCATGTCCGGCCTTCTGGGCGTTGAACGCCCGGCGCACCCGCCCGACGGCCGCCGTCGAGGCCAGATCATGCGGCTTGTCCAGACAGATCCAACCCGAGACCGGGTCCCCCTTGCGGCGGCGGCCCATCAGCCGGCCTCTTCGGAGGCGGGCGATTGCAGGTCGCGCTTGACGCGCGGCTCATCGAGCAGGCGGTTGATGTGAGCGGCGGCATCGAAAGACTCGTCATGGACGAACCTCAGGGCCGGGGTGAACTTCATCTCGATGGCGTGGCCCAGGCGCCCACGCAGGAACTTGCCGGCGCGATTGAGAGCCTCGATCACCGCCTCCGCCTTTTGGCCGCCCAGAGGTTCGACAAAGCACACCGCGTGCTTGAGGTCAGGACTGACCCGCACTTCGCTGATGGTCACCGACACTCCGGCCAGATGCGGATCGGTCAGGCTCTCCATCCGCAGGATCTCCACCAAGGCATGGCGCACCAACTCCCCGGCGCGCAGCTGCCGCTGAGACGGGCCGGCCTTGGCGCGGCGTCCGCGAGAGGAGGGGCGGGGCATGGGAGACGAAACTCTGATGGCGCCGCCGAGGGATCGAACCTCAAGCCGGCGGAAGGGCGCGGTTCATAGGCGCGACCAGGCCCGGTGTCGAGAGTCAGCCGGCTTTTGGGGTTTGCGGAGGCGGCATATTCAGTCGCCGTTCTTGTGACTCTCGCCTTGTCCATATTCCGTACAATGGCCTCTTGGCCGTAACGTGGACATCGTCCATCCATAGCCAATCCGAGGGAAGGGTTTCTCAGTCAAGCGAGGTGCGGAATTCTCCACACCAGTCGGCCGGCGCCACCTCCGGGAACCAGCTCGTGGGCATCCCACCGGAGATCCCGGTGAACCCCAACACCGTGGGATAGACTTGCTTCGGCCAGCGATGGCAGCGCAGCGGTGGCTTCTCGGGCTTGAAACGCAGCCTGGTCGGCCTGTCGGCGTCCCCGTCCTCGTTTTGACCGTTCAGAACCCCCCGCTGGGCGTAGGCGCAGGCGGCGCACCTTCTATCGGTCATTTCGTCCGCCTCCTAGCCGAACACCACTCGCGGAATCGCGGTGGAGCCCTCGTGCGGCAGCTTATCCTGAAATTCAGGAGCTGCTCACTTCCAGATCGCCTTACCCTCGCCCGGCAGCCCCAACTTCGGCCACATCGCCGTCACCGCCTCGATCACCGCGTCGTCCATGCGAATTTCCCTTCCCCACGCCCGCCTGGTTTCGGGCGGCAGCTTGTTGGTGGCGTCCAGGCCGATCTTGGAGCCCAGACCGCTCTCGGGCGAGGCGAAGTCGAGATAGTCGATGGGCGTGTTCTCGATCAGCGTGATGTCGCGGGCCGGATCCATGCGGGTGGCGATGGCCCACATCACCGATTTCCAGTCGCGGGCGTCGATGTCGTCGTCCACCACGATCACCCATTTGGTGTACATGAACTGGCGAAGATACGACCACACCCCCATCATCACCCGCTTGGCGTGACCGGGGTAGGCCTTCTTCATCGAGACCACGGCGATGCGGTAGCTGCAGCCCTCCGGCGGCAGCCAGAAGTCGACGATCTCCGGGAACTGGCCCTGGAGCAGGGGAATGAACACCTCGTTGAGGGCTTCGCCCAGCACGCTGGGCTCGTCCGGCGGCCGGCCGGTATGGGTGGTCAGATAGATCGGCTCGCGCCGCATGGTGATGGCTGTGACCTGGAAGACCGGGAACGGCTCGACGGCGTTGTAATAGCCGGTGTGGTCGCCATAGGGGCCTTCGTCCGCCGACTCGCTTAAATGCACCTCGCCTTCGATGACGATCTCGGCCTGGGCGGGGACCAGCAAGGGCTGAGTCTTGGCCGCCACCAGCTCGACCTTGGCGCCGCGCAGCAGGCCGGCGAACTGATACTCCGACAGGGTGTCGGGGACCGGCGTGACGGCCGCCAGGATGATCCCCGGATCGGCGCCGATGACCGCGCAGGCGGGCAGAGCGTCGGGCTTTCCGGCCGCCTTCCAGCGCGCGAAGTGCTGCGCCCCGCCCCGATGCGCCAGCCAACGCATCAGGGTGCGGTCGCGCCCGATCACCTGCATGCGATAGATGCCGAGGTTGAAGTCGTCCTCCCGCGCCTGGGAGGGTCCCTTGGTCACCACCAGCGGCCAGGTGATCAGCGGCGCCGGCTCGCCCGGCCAGCAGGTCTGGATGGGCAGGCGGGCCAGATCGATGTCGTCGCCGGTCAGCACCACCTCCTGGCATGGCGCGCGGGTGACGAGCTTGGGCTGCATGCCCATGATCGTGCGGGCCAGCGGCAGCATGTCCCAGGCATCCTTCAGACCGCGTGGCGGCTCGGGGCTGCGCAGGAAGGCCAGCAGCTCGCCCACCTGGCGAAGATCACTCGCGGTGGCGCGTCCCTTGCCCTCCAGGGTGACGCCCATGGCCACGCGCCCCACCGTACCGAAGAGGTTGGCGAGGCAGGGCATCGAGGCGCGAATTCCGTCCGCGCCCACCGGATGCTCGAAGAGGACCGCCGGGCCGCCGGTGGCCAGCAGGCGGGTGCAGATCT
>PMOM01000231.1 GCA_003161535.1 Caulobacteraceae bacterium
TGGGCATCAGCGTCATGTCGGTGTTCGTGATCGTGCTCAACCGGGCGCTGTGGAGACCCATGTACGCCTACGCCGAGAATCACCTGCGCCTGGACTAGGGCGCGCCGCCCCGCCGCCAGCCGAATGATCAAGGAAACCCAAGCCCCATGACCATGACACTCGAACGCGCCGCCCAGACAGACGCCCCCCTGGTGGACGTCAAGGGTCTTCGGCACGTCTATGGCAAGGGGGCGGGCGCCGGCCTGGTTGTCCTGGACGATGTCAATCTGACCCTGCGCCCCAATGAAATCGTCGGCCTGCTCGGTCGGTCGGGGTCGGGCAAATCCACCCTGCTGCGCTCCATCGCCGGACTGATCACCCCCACGGCCGGCACGGTCATGGTCAGCGACATGCCTGGGGACGCCGCCGCTCATGGCGTCTCCATGGTGTTCCAGAGCTTCGCCCTGTTCCCGTGGCTGACGGTGCAGAAGAACGTCGAACTGGGCCTGGAGGCTCAGGGCGTGCCCGCCGACATCCGGCGCAAGCGCACCCTGGCGGCCATCGATCTCATCGGTCTGGACGGCTTCGAGAACGCCTATCCCAAGGAGCTTTCCGGCGGCATGCGCCAGAGGGTGGGGCTGGCCAGGGCGCTCGTCGTGCAGCCTTCGGTGCTGTTGATGGACGAACCCTTTTCCTCCCTCGACGTGCTCACCGCCGAAACCTTGCGCACCGACCTGCTCGATCTGTGGAACGAGGGCAGGATGCCCATCCGCTCGATCTTGATGGTCACTCACAATATCGAGGAAGCGGTGCTGATGTGCGACCGGATCCTGGTGTTCTCCTCCAATCCGGGGCGGGTGATCGGTGAGATCAAGGTCGAGCTGCCCCAGCCGCGCAAGCGGCTGGACCCGGCGTTCCGCGCCATGGTCGATGACCTCTACGCGCGCATGACCGCCCGGCCCAGCGAACCGGCCGCCCGTGAGGGCGCCTTGCCCGGCGCCGGCCTTGGCATGGCGCTCACGCACGTCTCCACCAACACCCTGTCGGGAATGATCGAGGCCCTGGCCGGCTCGTCCGACAATGGCGCCGCCGAGCTGGGCGCCCTGGGTCGCGAACTGCAGATGGAGGCCAATGAATTGCTGCCCATCGCCGAGACCCTGCAACTCATGCGCTTCGCCGAGATCGACGGGCGCGTCATCCGCCTCACCGCCGCCGGCCGACGCTATGAAGCCGCCGCCATCGATGCGCGCAAGCAACTCTTCGCGCAGCACCTGCTGGCCTATGTGCCGCTGGCGGCGCACATTCGCCGGGTGCTGGACGACCGGACGTCCCACCAGGCGCCGGCCAGCCGGTTCCGCGACGAGCTGGAGGATTTCATGAGCGAGCCCTATGCCCAGGAGACCATTGACGCGATTGTCTCCTGGGGTCGTTACGCCGAGATTTTCGCCTATCACGAGGACGACGATCGCTTCAGTCTGGACGACCCGGCCTGATGCGCCGCCCGCGAAAATCAGGGACACCCATGCCAGCCAAACCGCCTCCCGCGCCGCCCAGGCTGACCTCGCTGGCGCAGCTTAAGCGAGATCGCCCGCCGCTTCGGGATATCAACAAGGAACACCGGGCGAGACTTGGCCCTCTGGACCGACTGGCGGTGTGGATCACCGAAAACGTCGGCACCATGGGCTTCTTCCTGATCATCTTCGTCTGGACGGTCCTGTGGCTGGGGTGGAATTTCCTGGCCCCCAAGCCCCTTCGCTTCGATCCGCCCATGGGCTTCATCTTCTGGCTGTTCATCTCCAACGTCATCCAGATCCTGCTGATGCCGCTGATCATGGTCGGCCAGAACATCCAGGGCGCTCACGCCGAGGCGCGCGCGGAGCATGACCTGGAAGTCAACGTCAAGGCCGAGAAGGAGATCGAGGTGATTCTGCAGCATCTCGAGTATCAGAACTCCCTGCTCATCAAGCTCACGCAAAATCTGAAAATCGACGTCAACGCCGCTCTCGACAAGCTTCCCAGCAAGAAGCGCTAGGACGGGCTCCCGGCCTGGGGGCCTGGGCGGGAGTTGGATTGACGGGCGGCGCCGGCCGTCTCGCCCTTTATTCCTTCGCTATCCTTTGTCCCGAAGTTAGGCGGCGAGCCTTTACGCGCCGCCGCCATACACACAGCGGCGCCGCTTATGTGTTCAAGCCCGAGCCGATCGTGAGCGATTTGAAGGCACATCCGCCCGAACGCCGGCCCTCGGCGCGGGCGCTGTCGGAAATCCTTCACGGTTCGATAGGCTGAACATCGAAGCGCAATCGGGGAAAGGCAGACCATGACCTATCGCATAACGAGCTTGCTGGCCGCCGCCGCGGCGGCCAGTCTGCTGGCCGGCGCCGCCTGGGCCGACGATCAGACCGCGCCGCCCGCCGCTCCCGCCGCCGCCGCTCCGACGCCGCCGTCAACCCCGGCCATGTCCGGGCCCCTGGCGGTCAACCCTAATCCGCTGACCCTCGATCTCGGGCCTCTTGGCAAGATGGTGTACATCACCGGCGCCGTCACCGGTCTGGGGCTATGGCAGAACAACGTCTCTCCGGGCGATCACGGCGCCCTGGTCGACCTGAGCAACGCGCAGATTTTCATCAATAAAACGGACGGCGTCTTTCAATATTTCCTCCAGGTCGGCGCCTATTCCCTGCCGGACCTTGGCTCGCCCTACCTGTCCGCCTCGAAGACGCCCAAAGCCACCTATGGCCTGCTCTCGCAGGGCTTCCTGAAGATCGCCCCCAACGCCAATTTCTCCATTGAAGCGGGCGCCTTGCCGACGCTGATCGGCGCGGAATACACCTTCTCGTTCGAGAACATGAACATCGAGCGCGGTCTCCTGTGGAACCAGGAGCCGGCCGTGAGTCGCGGCGTACAGGTGAACTACACCGTCGGGCCCGTGGCCTTCGCCCTGTCCTGGAACGATGGTTTCTATTCGAAACACTATAGCTGGCTGTCGGGTTCGGCGACGTGGACCATCAACAAGACCAACACCCTGGCCTTCGTCGGGGCGGGTAACACGGAACACACCACTGTCGCCACCACGGCGACACCGCAGTTACTGAACAACGAACAGATCTACAATATAATCTACACCCATACCGAAGGCCCGTGGATCATTTCTCCGTACCTTCAGTACACCCGTGTGCCGAGCCTTCCGGCGCTCGGCGTCCCCGTCGCCGCTTCAACCTGGGGCGCCGCCCTGTTCGTCAACTATACGTTCGACGCCAAATCCAAGCTGTCGGGCTTCAGTTTGCCGGTCCGCGTGGAATATATCTCCAGTACGGGCAACGCAATCAACGGCGCGCCGAACCTGATGTACGGTCCCGGCAGCAAGGCCTGGTCGATCACGGTGACGCCGACCTATCAGTACAAGATCTACTTCGTTCGCGCGGAATTCTCCTATGTGGACGCCTCCAGCACGACGCCGGGTTCGGCTTTCGGCCCGCTCGGCGTGGCGACCTCGCAGACCCGCGGACTGATCGAGACGGGCGTCCTGTTCTAGCGGCGGGTCTCGGACCTGGCTCCTAGCGCATGGCCAGGGGCGCGTAGCCCAGGTGCAGGCCGGCGTCGACCATCAGCGCCTCGCCGGTGATATGGCGCGAGGCCGGCGAGGCGAGGAACACCGCCGCGGCGGCGATATCCTCGGCCTTGGAGGCGACCTTCAGCGGCATGGAGTCGGCGACCCCCTGCCGCATGCGCTCCAGGCGGTCGGCGGGCATGGCGCGCCCGAACCACGGCGTGTCGATGAAGCCCGGACACACGGCGTTGACCCGGATCTTGGGCGCCAGGGCGCGGGCCAGCGATAGAGTCATGGTCACCAGGGCGCCCTTCGACGCGGCGTAGGGGACCGAAGAGCCGATGCCCATGACGCCGGCCACCGAAGCGGTATTGACCACCGCGCCGGCCGCCGGGGCCGCCTCCAGAAGGGCGCGCGCCGCCCGGATCATCTGATAGGCCCCCACCACATTGACCGCGTATAGACGCAGGAAGTCCTCGCCGGTCACCGCGTCGAGTTCAGCGTGATTGTTGGCGAACTTGGTCACGCCGGCATTGTTGAACAGGGCGTCGATGCGGCCGAAGCGGGCGGCTTCGCCGACGATCCCGGCGCAGTCCTCGTCCTTGGCCACGTCGCCCTGGACGACGAGGCCCTCGGCTCCCAGGGCCTTGACCAACCGCGCGGTTTCCTCCGCTTCGACCTGGCTGGACGCATAGTTGATCACCACGGCGGCGGCGCCCCGCTCGGCGGTCTCCACGGCGATGGCCCGGCCAAGGCCGGTGGAAGCGCCCGTCACCACCACCACCCAGCCCTCGAAGTCCTTGCCGCTCATCATGCTCTCCGCTGGCGCCGCCGATCCGACTTGCCGTGATAGCGTCGCTCCGCGCGATTGTCCCCAGAGTCTGTCGAATGGCGGCGAGAAGCGCTAAGGACCGGACCATGCGCAAGACGCCCCTGACCCAGCTTGGCCATCAATCCCGCGGCTTCGCCAGCCCCGCCCAGGCCGTGCTCGAACGCGTGGCCAATCCTCAGGCCGGCGCGCTTTTCGCCGCGCGCTTCACGGCGCCGGAGTTCACCTGCCTTTGTCCGGTCACCGGCCAGCCCGATTTCGCGAGGCTGGTCATCGACTACGCGCCCGCCGACTGGCTCATCGAGTCCAAGTCGCTGAAGCTCTATCTTGCCTCCTACCGCAACCACGGCGCCTTTCACGAGGACTGCACCGTCGCCATCGGCCGCAAGATCGTCGAGGTTGCAAAGCCCGCATGGTTGCGCATTGGCGGCTACTGGTATCCTCGCGGCGGCATCCCCATCGATGTCTTCTGGCAGACTGGGCCGCCCCCCGACGATCTGTGGCTCCCCGACCAGGGCGTGGCGGCCTATTCCGGTCGTTAGGCCGTTGGGGTCCCCGCGGGCGTCCATGCCTCGACGATCGCCTCGATGTCCGGGCGCACCCGCTCAAGCGGAGCCTCGAGCGGCGTTCCGATATGCACGAAGCCGGCCACTCTCTCGTCGGCTTGCAGGCCCAGCAAGCTGCCCGCCGCCTCGTCATAGGCGT
>PMOM01000097.1 GCA_003161535.1 Caulobacteraceae bacterium
ACCATCAATCGCTACCTTGGGCCCGGTTACACCGTGCTGGCCTCCTACGGTCACGTCCGTGATCTGCCATCGAAGGACGGATCGGTAAGGCCGGACGAGGACTTCGCCATGAGCTGGGAGGTCGATGGCAAGTCGGCCAAACGCCTCGCCGACATCGCCGCGGCTCTGAAGGGCGCCGATCGACTGATCCTGGCCACCGACCCGGATCGCGAGGGCGAAGCGATCAGCTGGCATGTGCTGGAGGATCTCAAGCGCCGTCGTGCCATCAAGGACACATCGGTGCAGCGGGTGGTGTTCAACGCCATCACCCGCTCGGCGGTCACCGAAGCGATGAAGCATCCGCGAGATATCGACATGGAGCTGGTGGACGCCTACCTCGCCCGCCGCGCCCTGGACTATCTGGTCGGATTCACCCTCTCGCCGGTGCTGTGGCGCAAGCTGCCTGGGGCGCGGTCCGCCGGGCGCGTGCAATCGGTCGCTCTGCGGCTGATCGTCGACCGCGAAATCGAAATCGAAGCCTTCAAGACCCAGGAATACTGGACGGTGGAAGCCGAGGTCACCGCCGGTGGCGATCCCTTCACCGCGCGCCTGGTCACCCATCAAGCCAGACGCCTGGCGAAATTCGACCTGGCGGACGAGATCTTGGCCAAGTCGGCGCAAGCCGCCGTGGAGTCGTCGACCTTCACCGTCGCCGCCGTCGAAAAGAAGCCGGCTACGCGCGGTCCGCCGCCGCCGTTCACCACCTCGACCCTGCAGCAGGAAGCGTCACGCAAGCTCGGATTCTCTGCGCAACGCACCATGCAGGCGGCGCAAAGGCTGTACGAAGGCGTCGATATCGGGGGCGAGACGGTGGGCCTGATCACCTATATGCGCACCGACGGCGTCCAGTCCGCGCCCGAGGCTCTCAGCGAAGCGCGGGCGGTGATCGCCGGACTCTATGGCCCTGACTATGTTCCGCAGAGCCCCCGCTACTACAAGGTCAAGGCCAAGAACGCCCAGGAGGCCCACGAAGCGATCCGGCCGACCAGCCTGGAGCGCAACCCCGGCCGCTTGCGCCTCGATAGTGACCTTGGGCGGCTTTACGAGTTGATCTGGAAACGCATGATCGCCTCCCAGATGGAAGCCGCGCGCGTCGAACGGACCAGCATTGACCTGTCCAGCGCCGACGGCCGCACCGGCCTTCGCGCCACCGGCCAGGTGGTGCTCTTCCCCGGGTACCTCGCCGTCTATGAGGAGGGCCGGGATGATGAAGAGGGCGAGGACGGCGGGCGGCTGCCGCAGGTCGAGCAGGGCGCTGCCGCCAAGATCCGCGCCGCGCGGGCCGACCAGCACTTCACCGAGCCGCCGCCACGCTATTCCGAGGCGAGCCTAGTCAAGAAAATGGAGGAACTGGGCATCGGCCGGCCGTCCACCTACGCCTCGATCCTCACCGTCCTGCGCGACCGGGCCTACGTGAAGATGGATAAGAACCGCTTCGTGCCGGAGGACGCAGGGCGCCTGGTCACCGCCTTCCTGGAACAGTTCTTCCTGCGCTACGTGGAGTACGACTTCACCGCTGGACTGGAGGAAAAGCTCGACCTGGTTTCGGCCGGAAATCTCGACTGGAAGGCTTTGCTGCGGGAATTCTGGACCGACTTCCACGCCGCCGTGGGCGAGATAGGGGAACTTCGCACGACACAGGTGCTCGACGCGCTCAACACTGCCCTGGGGCCCCACATTTTCCCCGACAAGGGCGACGGGATCGACCCGCGCGGCTGTCCCGCCTGCGCGAGCGGGCGCCTGTCGCTCAAGACAGGGCGCTACGGCGCGTTTATCGGCTGCTCGAACTATCCTGAGTGCCGGTTTACTCGCCCCATCGCCGGTTCCCAAAACGGCGAAGAAGAAACGCCGGGTGATCGCGAACTGGGGGTCGATCCGGCCAGCGGCCACGCCATCTGGCTGAAGACCGGACGCTTTGGACCCTATGTGGAGGAATCGGCGGACAAACCCAAGCGAGCTAGCCTGCCCAAGGACTGGCCGCCCGCCGGCATCGATCTGGACAAGGCGCTGCGCCTGCTTCGGCTGCCCAGAGACGTGGGCGCGCATCCGCACGAGGGCGGCATGATCGTGGCGGGCATCGGCCGCTATGGCCCCTACGTCCAACACGGCGCGACCTACGCCAATCTGGCCACCGCCGACGAAGTCTTCGAGGTCGGCCTCAACCGGGCCGTCGCCGCGCTGGCGGAGAAGCGCTCTGGCCAGGGACGCGGCGCTCGGGGCGGCGAGGCGGCGACGCCGACCAGGGAACTCGGGCTTCACCCCGTAAGCGGCAAGCCCGTCCGGGTGCTATCGGGGCGCTATGGACCCTATGTAAAACACGAGACGGTCAACGCCAATGTCCCCAAAGGGGCCGATCCGGCGACTTTGACCCTTGCCGAGGCGGTGCTGTTGCTGGCGGCCCGCGAAGGTCGAGGGGCCAGCCCAAAACGGGGCGCTCGCGCGCCAAACAAGAGCGGGACGTCAGTCAGCAGAGCCGCCAAGACCAAGAAGGCGATGCGCAAGAGCTAAGCTGGCATCCGCCCACCGATTTGCGGCAGGCCCCGTCCACATCGCGGCCGAGCCTCGCCGCAGCGTCAGCGGAATGCTACGCCGAGGACATGATCGAGTTTGACGGCGTCTCCAAGAGCTGGGCCGGTGTGCGCGCCGTCGGGCCGCTCAGCCTGGAAATCGGCGCGAGCGAATTCGTCGCGCTCCTGGGCGCTTCGGGCTGCGGCAAGACCACGACTCTGAAAATGATCAACGGACTGGTCTCGCCCGACCGCGGGACCGTGCGCGTCGCGGGCGCCGTAGTCGGCGAAGAGGCGCTCTGGCGGCTGCGTCGCCGCATTGGCTACGTCTTCCAGGAGATCGGTCTCTTTCCGCACATGACGGTGGCGCAGAACATCGGCTGCGGACCGAATCTCGCCGGCTGGGGTCCCAAAAGAGTCACCGAACGGGTGCGGGAACTTCTCAAGCTCACCGATCTGCCGAGCGACATCGGCGCGCGCGTGCCGGCGGAACTCTCGGGAGGACAGCGCCAGCGGGTGGGGGTGGCGCGGGCACTCGCCGCCGGTCCGTCCATTATGCTGATGGATGAGCCCTTCGGGGCATTGGATCCGATCACCCGCGACGCCTTGGGTCGCGACTACCGCGCCCTGCACGAGCGGCTCGCCTTGACCACCGTCATGGTGACGCATGATGTCATGGAGGCTCTCTTGCTGGCCGACAGAATCGTCGTCATGCAAGCAGGACTGATCGTGGCGGACGGGACGCCGGGCGACCTGCTTTCGGACAGCGCCGACCCGGCGGTGCGCGCTCTGATGGAGACTCCCCGCCGCCAAGCCGATCGCGTCGAGTCCCTTGCACGAGGCGCCGCCCATGGATGAGCGTTTCGCGTCGGCTTGGCGTCTGCTGCCGAGCTATCTCTCCCAGCATGTCCTGCTCAGTCTCACCGCGCTGGTTCTGGGCTTCGCCATAAGCCTGCCGCTGGCGGTCGCGGCCAGTCGAAGCGCCGCGGTGCGCTGGCCAAGCCTGTTTGGCGCGAGCCTGATCCAGACCATTCCGAGCCTCGCGCTTCTGGCCCTCTTTTATCCCCTCCTGCTGGCCCTTTCGGGGCTCAGCCGGCGCTGGTTTGGGC
>PMOM01000095.1 GCA_003161535.1 Caulobacteraceae bacterium
CCGCCGACCCGGCGGAAGCGCTGTTCCACCAGCACGCGCAGAATGCGGCCCTGCGTTTCGCGCGGCATGTCGGCCACATCGTCGATATAGAGCGTGCCGCCGTGCGCTCGCTCGAAGACGCCGATCCGCGCCGGCCGTCCCTCCGCGCCTTCCTCGCCGAACAGTTCCACGTCCATGCGCTGCGGGGTCATGCCGGCGGCGCTGATGGCCACGAACTCGCCCCGCGCCCTGGGACTGGCGGCGTGGATCAGCCGCGCCGCGGTCTCCTTGCCCGAGCCCGGCGGTCCGGAGATCAACACCCGGCTGTTGGCCGGCGCCACCTTGGCGATCATGGCGCGCAGCTGCTGGGCGGCCGTCGAGGAGCCCACCATGCCGTCCGGCACGATCGCCTGGGTGCGCAGGCGGCGGTTCTCGCGGCGCAGGTTGGCGGCCTCCAGCGCTCTCTCAACAATCAACAGCAAACGATCGGATTTAAATGGTTTCTCTACGAAATCGTACGCCCCACGCTTGATTGAGCTGACCGCCGTCTCGATATTGCCGTGGCCCGAAATCATGATCACCGGCAGGTCGGCGTCCAGGTTCTTGACCAGATCGAGCAGCTCCAGCCCGTCCAGGCCGCCGCCAGTCATCCAGATGTCCAGCACGATCAGGGCCGGCTTGCGAGCGCGGATCGCCGCCAGGGCGGTCTCGGAGTTGCGCGCCGTGCGCACCGCATAGCCATCATCCTGCAGGATGGCGGCCACCAGCTCGCGAATGTCGGCCTCGTCGTCGACCACCAGGATATCACTGATCATGCTGGCGCCTCGCGGCCCCGCGCGCCCGCCGCCACGCCCCCTCCGTCACGGCGCGAGAGGGCGCCGCGCCACCTCCCCCGCTTCGCAAGGGAGGAATAGAGAAGTGTCGCCTCTCTCAATCCTCCCCTGCGCCTCTTCGCGGGGGAGGTGGCGCGCGGCTCTATCTCGCCGCGTGACGGAGGGGGCGCACGGCCACTGCCTAAAGGGTGGGTGTTCATGCCGAGGCGCTCCATGATTGGCCATCCACGCTACCCGCCGCCTCCGCCTCACGGGGAAACGACAGCACGACCCGCGCGCCCTGACCACTGCGCGCATCGCCGAGCGTCAGGCGGCCGCCGTGATCCTCCAGGATTCGCTTGACGATCGCGAGCCCCAGGCCGGTCCCTTTCTCGCGGGTGGTGACGTAGGGTTCGGTCAGCCGATGGCGATCCAGGGTCGGCAGGCCGACGCCGTTGTCCTCCACCGAGATGTCAAGGCGACCCTCGGCGAGAGTCATGCGAACCTCGATGCGGCCGGGTGGCGAAGGCCTCGCGGCCAGCCGCGCTGTGGTCGCCTCGCCTGCGTTCTTGAGCACATTGGCCAGGGCTTGGCCGACGATGCGGCCATCGCAGACCAGCATGGTCGCCGGCGCCTCGCCGACAATCTCAATGGCTACGTCGGGATCGGCGACGCGCTGGGCGAAGACGGCTTCGCGCAGCAGTTCGGCGGCGTCATGGGCGGCGAAGATCGGCGTGGGCATGCGGGCGAAGGCGGAAAACTCGTCCACCATGCGACCGATGTCGCCCACCTGGCGGATGATCGTGTCGGTGCAGCGATCGAAGGTCTCCACGTCGTCGGAGATCTGTTTGCGGTACTTGCGCTTCAGTCGCTCGGCGGACAGCTGGATCGGCGTCAACGGGTTCTTGATTTCATGGGCGATGCGGCGAGCGACGTCTTTCCAGGCGGCGTTGCGCTGAGCGGCCACCAAGCCGGTGATATCGTCGAAGGTCAGCACCACGCCCTCGGGACCGTGGCTGGCGCGGGCGCGCAGTCGCCGCGTGTCGCCGCCGCGGGTGACGTCGACATCCTCCTCCGCTTCGCCGCCCACCGCCGAGGCCCGGCTCGCCACCGCTTGCAGTTCCGGGGCGATATCGACGAGGCGCCGGCCCTGACTTTCACCCGGCGCCAGACCCAGCAGGCGGCCGGCTTGCCGGTTTTCCGCCGACACCCGACCCGCCGGATCGAGACCCAGCACGCCGGCGCTCACTCCCAGAAGGACCGCTTCGGTGAACAGCCGTCGTGATTCGGCGTCCACGTGAGCGGCGCGCAAGGCTTCCTGCTGCTGCCCAAGATCGAGGGTCATTCGGTTGAAGGCGCGCGACAGCACGGCGATCTCCTCGGGGTCGCGCCGCGTATCGACCCGGGCGGTCAGGTCGCCCTTGGCCACGCGCCCGGCGGCCTGCACCAGGCGAGCCACCGGCGCGGCGATGCCGGCCGCCGCCGCCATGCCCAGCCACACCGCTCCCACCAGGACCAGCAGCACGGTTTCAAGATAACTCAAGGCGAACGCGGCCTGGATGCGAGCGCGGCTCGCCTTGGCCCGTCGATAGGCCGCCAGGGAGGCCTCGGTCTCGCGCAGATGGCTCAGGATGCCGGGATTCAGAGGCCGCACGACATAGAGATAGGCGTCCTGATAGCCCCTCAGCCGGAACAGCGCCCGAAACAGGTCCGCCGATTCGAAGCCCTCGACCGAGACATCGCCCTCATCGGCCGTCTTGAAACTCGATGGCGGCGGCAAGAGCAGGCGGGCTCCGCGCGGCGGTTCGGCCCGGGCCAGCACCCGGCCCTCCCGATCGACCAGATAGGCGGCCGAAAAGCCGTTGTCGGTCGCCACGTCGCCCAGATAGCGCCCGTAGGCCACCGGCGAATCGGCCAGCGTCGGCGCCGCAAGATTGAGCGCGTTCGCCATCAGCGCCACATGATCGCTCAGATAGGTCTTCTGCTCTTCGACATAACTTCGGGCGACGGTGGCGGAGTTTTCCACCACGCTCTGCACCCGGGCGCTGAACCAGTTGTCCACCCCGCGGGTCACCAGCACCCCGAAGAACAGGGCCACGATCACCGCCGGGGCCACCGCCGCCAAGGCGAACAAAGCCACGAAACGCAGGTGCAGGCGCGCGCCGGCGTCGCTTGATCGGGCGCCGAGCAGCCGCAACAGCCGCCAGCTCAACACGCCCGCCATGGCCACGATCAAGACGAAGCCCAGGCCCAGCAGGATCAGCACCAACGGGCTGGCCGGCCCCAGCGGACCGATCAGATTGGGCGATGAACCCAGGGCGACCGAGGCGGCGGTGAGAGCCGCGGCCAGGGCGTAGCCTCCGCCCATCGTCAGTCGCGAATCGGAGACCGCGCGCAAAGCCTTGGGCGCCCCATGGAGTTCCTCGGCGCCGCCCTCGCCCGACCCAGCGAGCGCCGACGCATTCACGTCCGGGGATGTCTGCATCACCGCCATACTAGCATGTCTAGGGCTGCCTGTGCCCCAAACTCAACAGTCTTGTGGCTGGAATGCTGCAAGGACTGAAAACCCCGCCGGCGGCCGGCCAATCGGCCTGTTGGCGCTGCTTGGGGCGCGGTCTAACCAAACAATGCGGCGATCTTGCGGGCTCAGGTGTCCGCCGGATAGGGCGAGGCCCCGCCCTCGGCGATGAAGCGGTCGATGCGCGCCGTCAGGACGGGAAGCGGGACCGATCCCATCTGCAAGACCGTGTCGTGGAAGGCGCGGATGTCAAACTTGCCCCCCAGCGCCTGCTCGGCTTTGGCGCGGGCGGCGAGAATGGCCATTTCACCCAAGTAATAGGACAGCGCCTGCCCGGGCCAGGAGATGTAGCGATCGACCTCGGTGCCGATCTCGCGTTCCGACAGGGCGGTGTTGTCGCGCAGATAGGCCAGCGCCTGTTCGCGGGTCCACCCCATGGCGTGGATGCCGGTGTCGACCACCAGCCTGGCGGCCCGCCACATCTGGTAGCTCAGCATGCCAAACCGCTCGTAGGGCGTCTCGTACATGCCCATCTCTTCGCCAAGCGTCTCGCAATAGAGCGCCCAGCCCTCGCCATAGGCGGAGATGTAGCCCTTGCGGCGAAACTCCGGCTGGCCCCGGGTCTCCTCCGACAGCGGTATCTGGAAGGCGTGGCCGGGCGCCGATTCGTGCAAGGTCAGGGCGGTCAGGGAATAGAGCGGCCGCGATGGAAGATCATAGGTGTTGAGCAGATAGACTCCGGGACCGCCCCGGCCCGCCGTGTAGAAGGCCGCCTGGTCGGCGGGAACGGGCCGGATGGCGAAACGACCGCGCGGCAGGCGTCCAAACCAGTCCTTGGCCTTGCCGTCGAAGGTCTTGGCGGTCCACGCGGCGCGGTCGAGCAGCGCCTGGGGCGTGGTCACATAGAACCTGGGATCGGTGCGCAGGAAGTGCAAGAAAGCGGGGAAATCGCCGTCGAACTTGACCTCGCTGATCACCGCCAGCATCCGAGCATGGATCTTGCCGACCTCGGCGAGTCCCAGGGCATGGATCTCGTCTGGGGTCAGGTCGAGGGTAGTGAATTCCTTGATCTTCGACTGATAGTACCGCCGTCCGTCGGGAAGGGAGTAGGCGTCCAGGGCGCCGCGGGCGCCGGGGACGTAGGTGTCGCGAAGGAAGCTCAGCAGCGCCCGATGCGCTGGGATGACATCATCGGCGATGGCGCTAACGCCTTGCGCGCTCAGATCGGCCCGCAGCTCCGCGCCGAAGTCCGCCGGCATGGTCTCGAAAGGCTTGTAATAGATGGTCGCCCGCGGCGAGGCGGCTTCGGCGACGGAAGCCACCGAGGAATCGCGCCCGGCGAGGGTGACCTTGGGCGGTGTGAAGCCCCGGGCCAGGCCCCTCTTCATGGCCTCGATCTGCTCGCCGAAATAGCGCGGCGTCTGGCGCAGCTGGGCGATGTAGTTCTTGTAGTCCGCCTCGGTGCGGAAGGTCCGCCGGGCTATGCCGGTCATTCCCCCCCAGAACGAGGAGTCCGAGTTGAACGGCATTTCCCAATCGCGGAAGGCCTGGGAGGAGACCAGGGCGTCGATCTGCCCGCGATAGACCGCCAGATTGATCCGCCCTTCGGCGTCCAGCTTGGTGGCATCCAGGGTCGCCAGCCTTGATTGCACGTCTCGCCAGTAGGCAAGCCGGCGCGCCTGAGCGGCCGCGCTGGCGTCGGGAAGGTAGGGCGCGATGGGCCGTTTGGGGTCCTCGTCGTCGGGAAATTCGTTCTGCCGCCAGGCCCATTCCGCCGAATAGATGGCCTCGAAGCGCGCCGCCTCGGCCGGCTCGGCGCACGCCGGCGTCGCCATCAGCAAGCCGGCGACGGCCGGCAGCGTGGTGGTGAACCCGCGCCTGGTAAGTCTGTTCAACCGCCGCCCTCCGGCACCAATTCTTTGTCTGCCCCCTCTGGGGGAACGCCAACATCGCGCGATGGCTTGCGCGAGACGAAGGGGGCG
>PMOM01000233.1 GCA_003161535.1 Caulobacteraceae bacterium
CCGCGATCGGCCTACGCCGCGACCCTGCTTTCCGACGGCGACCGCATCGAGATCGTGCATTTCATCGGAGGCGGCTGATGGACGCCGCTTTGCCTTCGAACGATAGCTGGACGGTGGCGGGGCGAACCCTGACTTCGCGGCTCATCGTCGGCACGGGCCGGATGAAGGACTATGCCCTCAACGCCGCCGCCGCCGAGGCCGCCGGAGCGGAGATCGTCACCGTGGCGCTCAGACGGGTGAATCTCTCCGACCCCAGCCAGCCCATGCTGGTGGACTACTTCAAGCCCGATCGCTTCATCTACATGCCCAACACGGCCGGCTGCTTCACCGGCGAGGAGGCGGTGCGGACGCTTCGGCTGGCCCGCGAAGCCGATGGCGGGACCCTGGTCAAGCTGGAGGTGCTGTCGGACACCAAGACCCTCTATCCGGACATGGAAGAGACCCTGCGGGCCCTCAAGCTCCTGGTCGCCGATGGGTTTGATGTGATGGTCTATTGCACCGACGATCCGGTCTATGCCCGCAAACTGGAGGACGCCGGGGCCGCGGCCATCATGCCCCTGGGGGCGCCGATCGGCTCTGGGCTGGGACTTCAGAACCGGGTCAACATTCATCTGATCGTCGAACAGGCCAAGGTGCCGGTGCTGGTGGACGCCGGCGTCGGCACCGCCTCGGACGCCGCGGTGGCCATGGAGCTTGGCTGCGACGGGGTGCTGATGAACACCGCCATCGCCGAGGCGCGCGATCCGGTCCGCATGGCCCGGGCCATGAAGCACGCGGTGATAGCCGGTCGGGAGGCCTATCTGGCGGGGCGCATGCCAAGGCGCCTCTACGCCGAGCCGTCTTCGCCGCTGAGTGGGTTGATCTGACGGGCATGGCGCGGCGGGTCCAGCAAGAGGCGCGGCGATGAATCTCGCACGGTTCCCACGGCGCCGGTACACGCCGCACGCCACCGCCATCGAACCGCTGGACAATCTCAGCGCGGCGCTCGGCGGGCCACGCATCCATATCAAGCGGGACGACACCCTGGGTCTGGCGGCGGGCGGCAACAAGACCCGCAAGCTGGAGTTCCTGGTGGCCGACGCTCTGGCCCAGGGCGCGGACACCTTGATCACCGTGGGGGCGGTGCAATCGAACCATTGCCGCCTGACCCTGGCCGCCGCCGCTCGCGAGGGGCTGAAGTGCCGGCTGGTCCTCGAAGAGCGGGTGCCGGGGAGCTATGACCCCGCCGCCAGCGGCAACAATTTCCTCTTCGATCTGATGGGCGTCGAGACCATCAAGGTGGCGCCCGCCGGAACCAACCTCGACGAGGCCATGACGTCGATCGGCGCCGATCTGGCGGGGCAGGGGCGCCGCGGCTACGTCATCCCCGGGGGCGGCTCCAACCCCCTGGGGGCGCTCGGCTATGTGGCCTGCGCCAACGAAATCATCGAGCAGGGCTTTGAGATGGGCCTGGCGTTCGATCACATCGTCTGCGCCAGCGGCAGCGCCGGCACCCACGCAGGGCTGCTGGTGGGGTTGCACGGGCGCGGCGCCGGCATTCCCCTGATCGGCGTCAACGTGCGCCGACCTCGCGCGGAACAGGAGTCCAATGTCCACGCCCTGGCCGTGGCCACCGCGAAACTGCTGGGCGTTCCCGCGCCTGAGCGCGCCGAGGTGACCGCCTTGGACGAGTGGGTCGGGCCCGGTTATTCCCTGCCGAGCGATGAGATGGTGGAGGCGGTGCGCATGCTGGCGCGCCTGGAGGGCGTGCTGCTCGATCCGGTCTATACCGGCAAGGCCATGGCGGGACTGATCGGCCTGGCGCGGCGCGGCGCCTTCAAGTCCGGCGAGACGGTGCTCTTCGTGCATACCGGAGGCTCTCCGGCCCTTTACGCCTATCAGGACGTGCTGCGCTCGTGACCGGCAAGATCGTCGGCGTGCTGGGCGGCATGGGGCCGGCGGCCACGGTGAGGTTCATGGCCCGGGTCCTGGCCCTGACGCCGGCCAAGCGCGACGAGGATCACCTGCGCATGCTGGTGGACTGCAACCCCAGCGTGCCCGACCGCAATGACGCCGCGCGCGGGGACGGCCCTTCGCCGCAGGAGGTGCTGGCGGCCATGGCCCGAGGATTGCACGGCGCGGGCGCGCAGATGCTGGTGATGCCGTGCAACGCCGCCCACGCCTTTGCTTCGGCCATCACCGGCGCCACCTCGCTGCCGTTCATCAACCTCATCGAAACCGTGTGCGACGAGGTCCTCGTCCTTTCGCCGAGCCGCGTGGGTCTGCTGGCCGCCGACGGCTGCCTGGAGGCCGGCCTCTATCAGACCGCCCTGACCGATCTCGGCATCGAAACCCTTGTGTGTGAACCGCCGGCGCAGGCGGCGTTCATGGACCTGCTTTACCAGATCAAGGCCGGGGACACGGGACAGCGCGTCCGGGCCGAGATGGCCGCCCTGGCCGCCCGACTCGTTGAGCGCGGGGCGCAAGTGCTGATCGCCGGCTGCACCGAGGTTCCCCTGGTGCTCGACGCCGAGGATGTCGCCGTTCCCCTGGTGGATTCCATCGACGCCCTTGCCCGCAAGACCATCGCCGTGGCGGGCGGCCAAAAATGACCGTCATGGCCGGGCGACCTTGATCCTCCCCCGTCTCTATACGGGGGAGGGGGACCCCGCAGGGGTGGAGGGGGCGGGTGCGAGCAACAGCCTTTCAGTCGACGTCTCCGCGAGGGGTTTTGTTCGCGGCAAGCGTCGCGGATGAAGAAGGCTTTGGGGCTTACGGATCACCATCTAGGCCACCGCCGCCCCCTCCACCGCTTCG
>PMOM01000205.1 GCA_003161535.1 Caulobacteraceae bacterium
ATGGTGGTGCCATGCCAGTCGGGGGGGAAGGGACGCTGTTGCATCGTGCGGCATGTGGCGGCCCAGAGTTCATTGTTCAAGGTGGCGGCGTGGGTCAAGGTCGATGAGCTTTTCGGACGAAGAGGTCGAACGCTACGCCCGCCATCTGGTGCTGCGCGAGATCGGTGGGCCGGGGCAACAGGCGCTGAAAGCCGCCAGGGTGCTGATCGTCGGGGCCGGCGGCCTGGGCGCGCCGGCGGCGCTGTATCTGGCGGCGGCGGGGGTCGGACACATGGCCCTGGCCGACGCCGATGTCGTCAGCCTGTCCAACCTGCAGCGGCAGGTGCTCTACGGCGTGGCCGACGTTGATGACGTGAAGGTCAAGGTCGCCGCGCGGCGCCTGGGCGAGCTTAATCCGAACCTGGCCCTCGAGCCGATCGCCGCCGCCGTCACCGCCGAGACCGCCGGGGACCTCATTCGGCGCTTCGACCTAATCCTCGACGGCACCGACAATTTCGCCACCCGCCTGGCGGTCAACGCCGCCTGCGTGGCGGCGGGAAGGCCGCTGGTCAGCGGGGCGATCGGCCGCTGGACCGGCCAGGTCGGCGTTTTCGCCGGCCGGCCCTGCTATCGCTGCCTGGTTCCCGAAATCCCGCCGGACGCGGAAACCTGCGCGGCGGTGGGCGTGGTGGGCGCCCTGGCCGGGGTGATCGGCTCGATGATGGCTCTCGAAGCGATCAAGATGATCACCGGCGCCGGCGAGCCGCTCGCCGGCCGGCTGTTGATCTACGACGCTCTGGCCGGGGAGACCCGCACCGTGCTCATCGGCGCCGATCCCCAGTGTCCGGTATGCGGCGACGGCTGAGAGGCGACCTACAGCATCGCCGGGATCACCCGGTCGGGCGGGGGCATAACGGTGACACTGCACTAATCTGCCGGCGAAGGACCAATCCGACGCACGATGGCGACCAGATCAAGTCGAGCTATTTGGTACGGTGTCTATGCAATCCTTAGCTCAGGATCTCGGGCTTCAGAACACCTTCACACCATTGCCGGAAGCTGGTGGGGGTCGTGGACCGCGGGGTGCGCGGCTCGGCGTTGAAGAGGCCTTCGTTCTTGGCCACCATCATGTCGACCATGGCCTGCGCCATCGGTTGGGAATACCCGGCGCCGGCCAACCTGGACCGGAGAGCTTCGACAGGCATTTCCTGGAAGCGCACCGGTTTGCCCAGGACCTCTGACATGATTTGCGCCATTTCGTTGAACGACAGGTCCTCTGGACCGAGAACCGAGACGCTGTCCTGTCCGCTCCAGGAAGGGTCAAGCAGAAGCTTGGCAGCCACGGCGGCGATGTCGCCGGTTGCGCAGGTCGGGACCTTGAGGTCCCCAGGGGTTGGCTCGAAGAATACGCCCTGGTTCTTGATCGGCTCTACCTGGTAGAGGACGTTGTCCATGAACGATGGCATCGTCAACGCCCGGTAACTCACGCCGGCGCTCGCGATCAGGTCGTCCATTTTCAAAGAGGCTGTCACATGCCCGGCGTTCTTGGCCAGCGCGGTCCCACGGCCGAGGGCGGAGACTCCGACCACCCGCTTGACGTCGCAATTCCGGAAAGCGTCACAGGCCGGACGGGTAAAGCCCACATAGGCGGCCTCGACGCTCTCGGCATGATGGTCCGCGGGCGCTAGCCAGAACACAGCGTCGGCGCCCGCGAACGCGTGGTTAACAACGGCAATATCGCTGTGCGATCCCTGCACGATCTCGATGCGCCCGCGCGTTTGCGAGGACAGTCGGGAGGGGTCTCGCGCGATCACACGGATAGGCTCGCTGCTTTCGAGAAGGTTTCGGAGAACCTGTCGGCCAATATTGCCCGTGGGCGTGGTGACGACGATCATGGTTGACTCCCTTCCGACGTTCTTGCATCCGTCCCGATCGCCCCCAAGCCGAACGCCCGTCGTGAGGCCGCCTGTCCGCAGAACCACCCCCGACGGACATGCGCACCATCGACCTGAACGGCTCTATTGACCCTACAGCATCGCCGGGATCACCCGGTCCGGCGGGCGGTGGCCGTCCATCCAGGTGCGGATGTTGATGATCACCTTTTCGCCCATGTCGATGCGCCCCTCGAGGGTGGCCGAGCTCATGTGGGGCAGAAGGACGACGTTGGCGAGCTTGAGGAGCTTGGGGTTGACCGTCGGCTCGTGCTCATAGACGTCGAGCCCGGCGCCGGCCAGTTCGCCGCGCTGGAGCATGCCGGCCAGGGCCGCTTCGTCGATGATCTCGCCGCGGGCGGTGTTCACCACCAGGGCATGAGGCTGCAGGAGTTTCAGGCGGCGGGCGGACAGGAGATGATAGGTCGCCGGGGTATGGGGACAATTGACCGAGACCACGTCCATGCGCGCCAGCATCTGGTCAAGGCTCTCCCAATAGGTGGCCTCCAGCTCCTCGGCGATGCGCGGGCTCACCGGCTTGCGGTTGTGATAGTGGATGGAAAGGCCGAAGGCGCGCGCGCGCTTGGCCAGGGCCTGGCCGATGCGGCCCATGCCGACGATGCCCAGGCGCTTGCCCCACAGGCGCCGGCCGAGCATCCAGGTGGGAGTCCAGCCGTGAAACTCGCCGGCCTGAAGGATATTGGCGCCTTCCACCACCCGGCGGGCGGAGGCGAGGATCAGGCCCATGGTCAGGTCAGCGGTGTCTTCGGTGAGAACGCCGGGGGTATTGGTGACGGTGATGCCGCGCGCATTGGCGGCCGCCACATCGATGTGATCGACGCCGACGCCGAAGTTGGCNNTCGGTGATGGTGCAGGCCAGGACATCGGCCCGCCCCATGGCGGCGCCGAGCGCCTCGGCGTCCATGGGCGCGTCGTCGAGATTGAGCTCGGTGTCGAAAAGCTCGCGCATGCGGGTCTCCACCGCATCGGGAAGCTTGCGCGTGACGACGACTTTCGGCTTACGAGGGGCCATGGGTTGGACTGACAAGGACGCGGGTGGGCGCGGCGGGGCTGCCGCCTCTCCTACCAAAACGGCTTTCGCCATCCAAGCAAGCGCGAACTGGCGCGGCGCGGCGGCGGCGCTGGCCCTGGCATGCCTGGCGCTGGCGGCCTGCGGCGACCGCGTGAGCGAAGGCAAGGATTGTCCGGCGGCGGCGCGGACGCGCACGGTGTCGGGCTTTTGCGTGCCGCGCTATGTCAGCCTCAAGCGCGGCGAGGTCTATGCCCGCAAGGGCCCCGGCAAGGACTATCCGGCCCTGTGGATCTATCGGGCCAAGGGCCTGCCGGTGCAGGTCGTGGCCGAGACCACCGACTGGCGCCGGGTGTGCGATCCGGATGGCGGGGCGATCTGGGTGCATCGCTCGATGGTCGACGGACGCCGCACGGTGATGGCGCTGGGGACGGCGGCCGTGGCCCTGCACCGCGCGCCGGCGGCCGCCTCGCCGGCGACGGGGTATCTCAACCCGCGTGCCCTGGCGGTGCTGGATCGTTGCCGCGGCGCCTGGTGCAAGGTTGCGGTGGGCGGCGTCGCCGGCTGGCTGGCGTCCGATCAGGTCTGGGGCCTTGCCGCCGCGCCGCAGTGTCATTGAGGGACGCCGCGCCGACGTGCTAACGCCTTGCGGATGACCCTGACCCTCGCCAAGCAATTCGACCTGGACGACCTTCTGGCCTGCGGGCGCGGGGAGATGTTCGGCCCGGGCAACGCCCAGCTGCCGGCGCCGCCGATGCTGATGTTCGACC
>PMOM01000226.1 GCA_003161535.1 Caulobacteraceae bacterium
GACGGCCAGGGGGTCGCCCGCGTCGATCTTCGCCCCCGCCGTGCGTTGGGTGGCCGTCGGGGCATCGGCGGGCGGGGCGGTGGGCGCCACGGCGGCGGCCGCCGTCGCCAGCTCGCCCATGTGCCGCTCCACGAAGCCGGTGTCGACCTCGCCCGCCGCGAAGGCCGGATGGGCCAGAATGGCGCGCAGGAAGGCGATGTTGGTGGCCGCGCCGGCGATCCTGAACTCGGAAAGCGCCCGGCCGGCCTTGCGCGCCGCGGCGGCCACGCCCCCCGCCCCCGCGTGCACGATGACCTTGGCCAGCAGGGAATCATAGCGCAGGCTGGTCTGGTAGCCGACATAGCCGAAGCCATCGACGCGCACCCCCGGCCCCGACGGCGGCTCATAGGCGCTCAGCACCCCGCCGCTCGGCCGCGCCGAGCCGTCGGCGCCCATGGTCTCCAGATTAACCCGCGCCTGGATGGCCACGCCGCGGGGCGCCGGGACATTGGTTTGCCTCAGGCCAAGGTCTGTGAGGCTGCGGCCGGCGGCGATCTCCAGCTGCAGGCGCACGAGATCGAGGCCGGTGACCTCCTCGGTCACCGTATGTTCCACCTGCAGGCGCGGATTGGCCTCGATGAACACGAAAGCCGCGCCTTCTCGCGCCTGTGAGTCCACCAGAAATTCGACGGTGCCGAGGCCCCGATAGCCCGCCGCCTTGCCCAGGCGCACCGCCGCGTCGAGCAGGCTCTGCCGCAGGCCACCCTCCAGATTGGCGGCCGGCGCCACCTCGATCAGCTTCTGGCGCTGACGCTGCGGGCTGCATTCCCGGTCCCACAAATGGACGACCTCGTCGCCGTCGCCGAGGATCTGCGCCTCGACGTGCCGCGCGTGGGGCGCGAAACTCTCCACATAGACCTCGCCGGCGCCGAACGCCTTGAGCGCCTCGGAGGCGCATCGCTGATAAGCCTCGGCCATCTCGGCCGCACGAGTGACCGGCCGCATGCCGCGGCCCCCGCCGCCGGCCACCGCTTTCAGCATCACCGCCCCGCCCTGGCCCAGCGCCGCCAGGAAGGCCTGCGCCTCCTCCAGGGTCACCGCCCCGCTCGATCCCTCCAGCACCGGCACGCCGCACGAGATGGCCAGCTGGCGCGCCGCGGTCTTGTCGCCGAAGAGTTCGAGGGTTTCGGCCGTCGGGCCCACGAACACCAGCCCGGCCTCGGCGCACAGGCGGGCGAAGGGCGCGTTCTCGCTCAGGAACCCATAACCTGGGTGAACCTGGCCGCATCCGGTGGCCTTGGCCGCCTCGCAGATCGCCGCGCCGTCAAGATAGGCGACCGCGCCCACGCCGCTCAAGGCGAAGGCCTCGTCGGCGGCGGTGACGTGCAGGGACTGGGCGTCGTCCTCGGAGAACACGGCGACGGTGGGAATGCCCATCTCGGCGGCGGTGCGCGCCACGCGAATGGCGATCTCCCCGCGATTGGCGATCAGAAGCTTGGCTGTCATCGGCTCTCGGCGCTCTCCGGCGCCCCACCTTTAGCGTTTTCACGCGCCGCCGACAGGGCCCCCAGGATCATGGCGGTGTGTTCGCCCAGGATCGGCGCCAGCGAACGGGTCCGATCACATCGCCAAGACTGCCCCGCCTCTCAGAGATGAGGCAATGAGGGCAGACCGAACGGCAGGGAGATGTGCGGAGCGCTCGGCTTGTCCTGCTGCTCGACCTTCTTGCCCGCCGCCAGTTCGCAATCGTGCTTGAGGTTGGCGTCATTGTAGGAGACGCAGCGCTGCAGATAACGGTCGGCTTCATCTTTCCGCCCGTTCTGGCGCGCAATGGCGATGCGCAGGGAGAGAAAGGGCTTTTCGTCGTTCCCGAACCTCGCGGTCGAGGTCTCGATGACCTGAAGCGCGCGATCGCTCTGGCCGGCGCGATAGAGCATGCGGGCATGGTCGACGCAGCCGTCCACGGTCTGATCGGGGCTCGCCTCGGCGCGGGCGAACAGGCGGTCGGCGCCGGCGACATCGCCCATGTCCTCGCGCAGGCGCGCGGCCTCGTTGATCACCATCGGCGCGCCGCCGAAGCTCGTCTTGCTCGCCCGCTCGATCTGGGCCGTCGCCTCGGGGTAGTTGCCCGTCGAGCGCGCTTTCATCGCGTCCTGCACCGCCTCGACGGCGATCCTCGCCTGGGCGAATTCGGTGGTCGCGCGAACCCGCTGCAACCAGGCGTGCTGTTCCTCGCGCAGGGGAGCCCCGGCCGGATAGGCGTCGACGGAATACTGGGCGATCCCGCGCTTGCGCTCGATCGGCGGACGATGGGCGGAGCCAGGGTCCCGCGAACCGGCCGCGCGGAGCATGGCGCGCGCGCCTCCGGTCAACAGGTCCTGCTTCAGAGTCGACGACGACCATCCCCCGCCGAGGAACGATTGCGCCACATCGCGCGGCACCACTTCGCTGAGCTGTGACTTGAGCTGGGATTGCATGGCGTCGACCGCGGCCCGCCGCTGTTCGCGATCGACCTGGATGGTGTCGAAGACACTCGCCGAAGCATCTTCCGCCGCGAAGGAAGCGCCCTGCGACAGATCGAAGCCCAGAGCATCGGCCTCGTCCTCCTGGCTGCGCGTGTGCGGCGGCTCGGCGGTGACGTTGACCAGAAAGTGCAGCATGTCGCCGCTCGCGCCGGCGTTTCGCACAGCCAGGGTCGCGGCGCCCAGACTCCCGCCGACGTGGCCGGCCGCGTCGCCCAGCACCGATGCCACGAGAAAGAGCTGTCCCAGCCGGCTCTCGGTCTCCCTCCGCTTCTGCTCCGCCGCGGCGCCGGCGGCGAAGTGACCCAGCAGCAGATGGGACAGTTCGTGACCCAGGACGTAAGCGACCTCGTCATCCGACCGCGCGCGATCAAGCAATCCAAAGGCGACCACGATCGAATTGTCGGGCAGGGAGTAGGCGTTGTAGTAGTCGACCCCCAGAATGAAAATCTGCACCGGGGGCCCCTTGGGGTAAGGCCATTGCGCCTGCAGGCGAACGATCAGCTCGCGCACCGCCGCTTCGGTCTGGGGCATGCGCAGCCGGGCCTGCTGATACTGACCCTGGTTCACCGCATCCGACGCCAGTCCGAGCGAGCCGCCCTGGCCCGGCGTCCATCCCAGCTTGCGACCGGCCACCTGCCTGATGAACGGGCCCTTCTTCCCCGAGACGGTGAACGTTCCGCCATCGCCTTGAGCGCCCGCGGGACCTGCCCAAGCCGCCATCGTGGCAAGGCAAAACCCCCCGGTCGCGAGGGTTCGGCGCGTGGGAGTCACCGGGCCGGCCGCTGGCAATCGGCGGCTCCGCCCAGTCCCATGTTGGAGGCGGCATAGGCCGAGCCCGAGGCCCGCGCGGCGCTCTGAACGGGCGCGCAAGCCGCCTTCACGCCGGCGGTTTCCACATCCAGGCCGCGCAGGAATACCGTTCTTCCGCCCTGGCTGACGGCGATGCTGCCCCCGACTCCGAAGGCCACGATCGGCGCCGGCAGCTTCAGGCTGGCTGCCGCGAGCACACCGAGCGGCTGGCCCTTGTCGTCAAAGATGCGAAGTTGCGGCCGCAGTGCGCGCGTCACGCTCCCCAGACCGGCGGCGTGCGCCAGACCGGGAATGAGCAGGAGGGCGGAGAGGATCAAGCTAGCTTTGGACATGGGAGGCGGACTCCTGGTCGGGGTGAACGGGACTTGGGGTTGAAGACAAGGGCTTGGACGAGGCGGGCGGCTTGCGCAGCAGACGATCCTCCTCGAACTTCATCGCCTTGCGCCAAAGTCGTCCCGCCGCGAGGAAATGGCGCACGAAGGCGATGTGCTCGATCGAGCCGCCGATATCGGCCGGCAGGATCTGGCGCGTGGCGTAGAAGAGAAATCCCAGCGCGCAGGCCGAAATGCCGATCCAGTTGATCGGCGATCGATGGGCATAGGTGACCCCCAGCCAGGTGGCGAAGAGCACAATACCGAAGGAAGCGGTGAACAGCGCCAGATACAGCGGCGCGTAGACCTTTGGGTGCAGCCGGGTCTCGCCGCGCGTGGCGACGGCGTGGTCCAGAAGGCTGTTGCGCACCATCACCGCCAGGATGCCGCAGAACGCCAGAGCGGCCACCAGAAGGCACTTGAGCAGGTCGGAATCGAACATCGCCTGGGCGTTTCTGCGGTAGTCGTCGCCGTACTCGATGAGATTATCCAGAGCCATGGCGTGATATTGAATACCCGGGACCTGCCCGTGCACGGGCGACTCCACCCAGTCGCTGGAGGCGTGAAACTCGCCGCCGACCATCACCAGCCGGCCGGCCAGGACGCGGGCGAGGTCCTTTTGCTCCAGTCCCCGACCGGCGACGATGCGGTCATAGCCAAGCGTGAGGGTGTAAGGGCACTCCTGCCGCGCGCCGGCGCCGGGCGCGCGCAAGCCCATCATCTGTTCGGCCAGACGGGCGCGCCAGCCTGAACCGGCGGCGCGGCACGGCGCGTTCGCGCCGCTCACGGCGCGGGTGATGGCGAGGTAGTCGCGATCGGGCCGCGATCCCCAGACGACGTCCATCGGCGCATCGAAGTCGGCGTTCACATCCACTGGCGGCGAAGTCAGGCCCTGGAGCGCCCTGGCGGCCCGATTGCGCAAGTCGAGGATCGAGGCGACGCCGCACGCGTCTCGACGCCGCAGGCAATAGGCCGCGTACATGGCCATGGCCGGCGAAATATCGAAGGCCCGCACGCCCAGCCGCGTCGCCTTCGCCGGGTCAAATCCGTAATCCGTGATCAACGGGTAGGCGGTCTGGCCGACCAGGGCGGGGGCGAGGACGGCGACGCCGTCCAGCCGCCGTTCGACATCGGGGAACACGCCAAGGTCGCCCGGCGAAGGCTTGGCGAAGATCATCGGCGTTCCGCCGGCCCCCACGATGCAGGCGATCTTGACCAGAGGATCGGAGAGACAACCGGGCTTGGCCGACCAGATGGCCGCCCGGGTGGCCGCCGCGACGCCGCTCAGGAAGGTGTCGAACCCATCGCCCGGCGCGCCTTGGCCCATGTAGACGAAGTCGACGAACATCGCCGACGGCGGCGCGCCCCCGACGTTCATCAAGTCGTCGAGCATCGTCCACTGCTGATCGTAGGTGGGCGGAAACCGGGTCCAGCCGTAGCCTTTCATGGCCTCAAGCGAGGTGTCGTCCAGAGCGATGACGCTAATCGCGCGCTGGCCCGCGCGCGCGGCGCCATAGTCGGCGGCGGTGATCCGCTGGTAGACCGCGTCCGCCACTCTGTCGGAGGCCGATTCCAGACCAAAGAGATTGAGCTTGGCGACGCCATAGGCCGACAGGGCGAGAACCAGGCTGATAAAGACAGCTTTCAACACCCCTGCAGGCGAAATCGGCAAACCATCCTCCAGCCGCCCTGTCTTAAGGCAGCACCACTCCACTGAGGCTATGCAGCAGGCTGCCGGCGCGGCTTGGCTTCTTCTTGGGTGGCGGCTTCTGATCGTCGGACGGCTGGTCCTCGCCGCCGGGCATGCTCATGCCCAGCAGGCCGTTGGTCGCGGAGCGGTAGCGGACCTTGACCGTCCAGGCGATGTTCCAGGGCGTGGGCGCCGGCGGCCGGGGCGGATAGCTGATGTTGGTCTCGCCGCCGTAGGCGGTCAGGGCGAAGAAGCCGCCATGGCCGGCGGCGGCCACCGCCTCCTGGGGAATCACGCAACTGGTCTGGGCCGGGGCCATCAGGGTGTGCGCGGCGACCAGGCGGCTGATATCGCCATTGCTCAGATATTCGGGCAGGGCGAAGGCCGAAGCTTGGTTCGCGCTTGAGGTCCACATCACCACCTCGCCGCCCTGGGCGCCGAACATGGTGGCGAAATAGCCCAGCGCCCCGTCCACCGGCCGCCAGGCGAGGCTCGCCGAGCCGCTCGGGTTCTTCTGATTCTGGGTCAAGCGCAGGGCCGACAGAAAGTCTTGATTGGCCGCGAGGGTGAATTCGATCTGAGGCGTGTAGTCGCCCTTGACCATATGCGCTCCCTGCAGGGACGCATCGCCGTTCAGCCGGGTGCGAGTCTCGCGGTTGGGCCACTCACCATAGGTGGCGCTGCGCGAGGGCGACGGCGGCTGCATCGCCGACAGCGACATGCCCCGCGCCAGCGCGGCGAATTGCTGACCGCCGGCGCCCGCGCCCAGCTTGGCGAAATCGATCACATAGGGTTGGCCGGGGCCGGCATGCTCGCCGCAACCCCAGAAGATCAACATCCGACCCTGCGGCTGGCGGTACTGCTGCGGCGTCTGGGGGCCCGCTTCCTCGCGCGCCGGTTCGGCCGGCGGTGGAGTCAGCAGGGGCAGAACCGCGCCGGCGCCCAGACCGGTCGGCGGATCGTGTTCGGCCCGCGGGTCGCCTTGGGGCCGGCGGGTCGAGCCAAGCTGAAGAACGAGGGTCTTGGTCACCGCATTGGCGTTCATGCCGCCGCCCATGGCCATGCCCATCATCGAGCCGAGACCCGGTCGGCGGCCGCCCGCCTCCATGCCCGCGCCCATGGCGCCAAGGCCGGTGGTGGTCGATGCGCTCATCCAGTAGGTGGCGACCGGCCCGGTTTCCACCTGCCGACCGGCCGACGACGCCGCCGTCGCTCCCGCCGCCGCCAAAGCCGCGACGATCGCCGTCCCCCGCCCGATGTTCACTGAAAACACCCCCCGCCGGTTCAGCCTGACCCGACGATAGCTCAGTGACCCGCGTTGTCCAAATCGCGGGGGTCGAACAGACCGGCCACGCGCTAACGGATGCTTTGGACGCAAAACGGCCTGGGATTGACCCTCGGATACATTGGGCGGACGGTGCCGGATCGATCCATCAACGGGAGCGCCAGACAATGACCCAACTTCAACTCACCGGCGCGGCGATGGCCGCGCTGATGGCCGCGTCGCTTGGCGCCTGCAATACGGCGCCGCCCGCCAAGGCCAGTGCCGATGCCGGCAAGATCGCCGACGCCATCAAGGCCGACGCCGCTCAGCGCATCGCCGACATCAACGCTCACGACGCCGCCAAAGTCGCCGCGCACGACGCGCCCGACGGCATCCTGATGTTCCATGGCCAGCCCAACGCGGTCGGAATCCCCGCCATCCAGGCGAGCTTCGTCCAGAGGTTCGCCAACACCCCGGACATCCGCGTCACCTTGACGGACCCGACGGTGGACGTCGCCGCGTCCGGCGATCTGGCGGTGCTTCATTCGACCACCGTCACCACCGCCACCGACCCGACGACCAAGGCTCAGGTCACCACGACCAACAATTCCCTGTCTGGCTACAAGCCGCAGGCGGACGGCACGTGGAAGATCGAGTGGTCCGTCGTCTCCGACGTCGGCCCGCCCCCCGCCGCCGCGCCCGCGACCTAGGGCTGGCGGCGCGTCAGTCGGGCGAACAATCGACGTTCAATAGAGTCCCGGGATCAGCCGCCAGGTCGTCCGCATATAGCCTCGATAGGCGGGATAGGTTTTGGCCAAAATCGCCTCTTCGTAGCGCATCCTGACGATTTGAGGCGCGAAGGACGCGACGGCGATCAGAAGTGACCAGGGTTGCACGAACTGAAACATGACGCCGAAGGTCGAGATCTGTTCGGCAAGGTAGAGAGGGTGGCGGATGAAGCGGTAGGGCCCCTTTGTCACCAGTCCGCGCGCCTGCGGCAGGATGCTGAACGAACGCCCCAATATGGCCAGAACCCAGATCGCGGCCGCCGTGCCCACGATGATCAAGACCATGGACAGGGTGGAGCTCGCCATGCTTGCCGGAGCCTTCGGCAGAGCCACGAGCAGCAGGGGGGAAATGGAGCCGGCCACGGCCGCCAGTATCGGCGCGACGCCGCCAAGGCGCGCCTCCGGCAGCCGGCGGACGATGAAAACCGTGATCTGAACGCCCAGGAATATGACGGTCGCNNGCAATCGCCAGGCCATACAGCAAAAGCAGGGGGATGGCCGGGACCAGGTCGTAGGCCCTGGCTTTGAACCGTGGCGAGAGCCGCATTAGTCAGACGCCTTCCCGAATTTGCTCAAACAGTCCCGTGGATCAGAATCTTCGCTGACCTTGCTCCAAAACCAGCAAGCGCCCTCGTCAAGGACAACGCTCGGAGGCCCATTGAGGGACCAACGTTTGGAGACAATTTGGCGCCGCCAAACGCGTGATCGAGCGATCGACCCCGACGGCCGGCGCTCCACATAGCCGGGTGGGTTGAAGGCCAAAGGCTGATGGTGTTGACTGCCAAGGACCCCAAGGTTCGGGTCTCATCGCCGATGGGAAGCGGCGCGAGGGGGAGGCAAATCGATGCGACAGTCAAAGGTCAAGTTGTGGCTTGTTGGCGTGCTTGTCGTGGGTTCAACGGTGCTTTCGGCGGCGGCCGCCGCTCAGGCCCAACATGAGGAGGGCGGCGTGGACTGGGTGTCCATGGCGGTCGACAAGGCCGGGCGTTGGGCATGGCAGTGGGATGCCACGTTCGAGGGCGCCCGCCAGCGTGCGTTGGACCGCTGCGGCGCGGAATGTGGGACGGCCTTCACCGTGCACGCGCGGTGCATCGCTTACGCCGAGAGCCGCACCCGGGGTTATTGGTACGGAGTCGCGCATGGGCGGGACCATGCGGAGGTGCAGTCGATGGCCATGGACGGCTGCAGCCAGGGCGCGCCGCCGGACACCTGCCATATCGTCAGGAACCATTGCCAGGGTGAGCCTATCGATTGCGGGCCCGCTCAAGCTTGCCAAGGTCGCTGAAACGTCAGATGCGGTCATCCGCGGCCGCCTCCGCCACCAATGGCGTTGGGACCGCCGTCAGCGGTTTGGCTTTTGAAGCTCGATCTGGTTAGCTCGGGGTTTTCAGGGAGGCCATCGTCCATGCGTTTACTGATCGCGGCCGGGCTCGCCGGCGCAGCCATAGCTTCGCTTGCGGCCTGCAATAAGGCCCCGCAAGCATCCAGCGGCGCAACGGCGCCACCATCGGCCGTCACGGCGGCGCCCTCCGCGGGTCCGCTTGCCGCCCAGGATATGCCCCATCGCAAGGCCGGTCTGTGGCGAACGACCGTGGCTCTCGAAGGCATGACTCAGACAATGCCGGCGACTGAAACGTGCGTGGACGCGGCTTCAGAAGCCAAAATGTCGATGCTGGGTCAGCAAATGGGTCGGGAACATTGCAAGACCCCACAGATCAGCCGCTCCCTCGACGGTTCGATCCGTTTCGACTCCAGCTGCGATTTGGGGCCCACCGGCAAGACCGTCAGTCGCGGAACCATCACCGGCGACTTCAACACCAGCTACAAGATGGTCATCGAGACCACGACCACTGGCGGGCCCCCCGGACCGCGCAATGGAGCCAACAAGATGACCGTAGCCGCGACGTGGGTCGGGCCATGTGCCGCGGATCAAAGAGGCGGCGACGTGATCATGGGCGGCAGAAAATTCAACCTGAGCGACTCGAAGCCCAGGTAGCGCCCTAGCTGAGACAGTGTTGGCCGGTTAAGGCCACGAAGGCGAGGCGCCGGAATCCTTCGCCGCGAAGACGCGCGACAAGCGCGCGGCGGAGCGGCCGTCAGTCATGGGCTGAGGTCAGGTCGGGTTTGGGTTTCCTGCAGCCACCGCGGACAGGTAGGGACTAGACACGGCCTGCGCCGCGCCGTTTAGGCAAAGGGTTGGTAGGCCCGGCAGGACTCGTAGGCCCGCGCCTAGGTTTGTTGTTTTCATTGCGTTTTTAGGAAATCCTTTGGAGACATTTTGTAGATATCTCCAAAATGGTTTTCCTGCTCGGGAATTCGGCTATCCAGAATGGCCGCTAGGTTGCGCCAAATTCGGAGCGAGGAACCGGTCAGGCGGGACGCGTAAGTTCGATGCGGCCTTGCTCCGAAAATGTCTCCCAGCGGGGGCCCATGCGGTCATTGAGCGCACTTGCCGTCCGGGGCGCGTTCGCCTAACCTAAACATGGCGTACGAGACCACCATGAAGTAACGTCGTTCTGGGATTACCGCCAAGGGGGGCGGCAGTTGGCTAGCCAATTTTCGGCGTTCCCCATTCGGGCGGGGTAGGTGCGCAATTTCAACCTCGCACCTTCCAGTCGCGTTCTGGCGAGCCTCTGCCTTGTCCTCCTCATGCTCGCGACAGCGGGGCGGGTCCACGCCCAGGCGGCCCCGCCTCCGGCGGCCAGCGTGGTGACGCCCAAGGACATCGCGCCACGATCCCAGGAGGCGCCGCAGGCCGCCCTGCCCGCCGCTGTCGCGGCCAAGCCGCCGCCCGGATCCGAGAACCTCCGCTTCAAACCGTCCATCGTCACGGTGGACGGAGGCCTGCCCGAGCTGGCGGCTGAAGAGCGCGCCCTGACCTCGGCGGTCAGCGGGGTCCAGATCAGCGTGGCCGAGTTCTACGCCCTGGCGGCGAAGATCGAGGCCGCCTATGTGCGCCGCGGCTATCCTTTCGCGCGGGTCGCCGTGCCGCCGCAGCATCTGGCGGACGGCCAGCCCGCCCGGCTGATCATCGTCGACGGCTTCATCGAACAGGTGGATGTCAGCGCCGTGCCCAAGCGGCTGCGCGGACACATCCGCGCCCTGCTTCGGCCCCTGATGAACAAGCATTGGCTCCGCTTCGGCGAGCTCGAACGGCACCTGATGCTGGCTGGCGACACGCCCGGCGTGAAGATTCGCAGCGCCATCGCCACCGGCCGCCAGGAAGGCGGGGTCAGACTGATCATCGAGGTGACCAGCCACCTCGTCGGCGGCTCGGTGAGCGTCGACAATAATCTGGGTCCAGCCTTCAGAGGGAGAGAGGGCTCGGTCCAGTTGGCGCTGAACTCGCCCTTTGGCCTGGGCGAGCAGGCCTATGTCCTGCTGTCAGGCGATCCCGCGGTCTCGGGCGAAAGCCTCGGGCGAGACGCGCCCCGGCGGGTGATCGCGGGGGGCTTGTCGGTCCCGCTTGGCGATCAAGGGCTCAAGGCCACGGCGGAGGCGACGCAGTCGATCACCCAGCCGCTGGGCGGCCCGTTCGCGACCCGCGACGTCTTCACCCGCTACGCCTTCAGGTTGACGCAGCCCCTCATCCGTCGCCGGCAGGAGGACCTCAACGTCACGCTGTCCTTCGAGGACATGGTCGAGCGACAGACCGCACCCCAGTTCGCCGTCATCCTTTTCGAAGATCGCTATCGTCTGTTCCGGGCGGCGGTGAACTACGACCGGCAAATGCCGGGCGCCCTCCTGAACCTCGGCGCGACCCTCACGGTGGGGGATGGCGACCAGCCGGGGACCCTCCATCTGTCCCGCGCCGCCGCCTCGCGCCACTTTGTCAAAGCCGAGTTTAGCGGCGCCTACGCCCACGCCTTGCCCGCGGGATTCCAGTCGCAGCTGCAGGTTCGCGGCCAGGTGATGCTGAACGGGGGCGAGCCTACCTCCGAGCTGTTCATCCTCGATGGACCTCAGTCACTTTCGCCGTTCACCTCGGGGACGATCACCGCCGACCAGGGATTCGTGGCGCGCGCCGCCCTGACCCGCCCCTTCAGTCTTCACGGCGGGCGGGTGACCCTCACGCCGGGCATCTACGACGCCGAAGGGCGCGGCTATTTCATCGTCTCGACGCCCTATGACGTCACCCGCGCCAACGCCTATGGGTTGACCCTGGACTGCGCTGTCCTGCCGCCGAGGTCCGCCCAGCCGGTGGTGATGTCCCTGGATTGGGGCCGCGGCCATAGCAACGGTCCGGAGCCGCACGCCACCCGCCTCTCGGCGGCCATCAGCTATGCATTCTGAGGGGGAGTTGATGCGCGCCTCTCCATCCCCGCGGCGTCGCTGGCGGCTCCGGATCGGCGGCATCCTCGCCGTCGTCCTGACCGCCGCGTTCGGCTCGGGCGCCTGGGCGCTGACCCTGCCGACAGGCGGGACCGTCTCGCAGGGAACGGTCGCTATCGGGACCCCGTCGGCCGGGACCCTGAACATCACCCAGAGCTCCAGCCGGGCGGTGGTGAATTGGTCGAGCTTCAGCGTCGGCGCGGGCGGATCGGTGGTGTTCAACCAGCCGGGTGCGTCCAGCGCGATCCTCAACCGCGTCGCCGCCGGCGCCTCCGCCTCGCAGATCGACGGTCAGATCCAGTCCAACGGACAGGTGTTCCTGATCAATCCCAA
>PMOM01000003.1 GCA_003161535.1 Caulobacteraceae bacterium
ATCGTCGCGGTGTTCCTGCCGGTGGGCTTCATGCCGGGCATCCCTGGTCAGTTCTTCCGGGAGTTCGGCCTTACCGTCTCGGTGGCGGTGCTATTTTCGCTGGTCGTCGCGCGGCTGCTCACGCCGCTGATGGCGGCCTATTTCCTGGCTCCCAAGGTCGCCCGCGAGCGGCCGCCGCTGCCCCGGGTCTATACCCGGGCGCTCGGCTGGGCGCTCGATCACCGCATCTTGTCGGTGGTGATCGGCGGCGTGATGTTCGTCACTTCGATCGGGCTGGCGATCCCGCTCAAGAAGGGCGTGCAGCCCGAGGGCAATCCCAACTTCTACTACGTCAATATCGAGGGGCCGCCCGGCGCGACCCTCGCCGACATGCGCCGGACCGTCGATCAGGTGGACGCCCTGCTGGCCCGCCAGCCCGAGACCGCGAGCGTCTTCGCCCAGGTCGGTTCCGGGGGGATTGAAGGGGGAGGAGGCGGCTTCATCAACCGCTCGGGCGTCGGCAACGGCGCGGTGGTGGCGATTCTGCGCCCCGACCGCAAGGCCAAGGTGGGTCAGATCCGGGATCGCCTCCGCGAGCAGCTCCGCCAGATCCCGGACGCGCGCCTGTCTTTCGACATCTCGGGGTTCGGGTCCGGCGGCGTTCAGATCGTCCTCACCAGCGAATCCGGCAGCGGTCTGGACAACGCCGCCCTCGAACTCCAGCGCGGGATGCGCACTGTCCCAGGCCTCGCTGACCCACGCCCGGCGACGCCGGCCAGCGGCCCCGAACTGGTGGTCAAGCCGAAGGTCGACGAGGCGGCCCGGCTGGGCGTTCCGGTCACCACCATCGCCGAGGCGGCCCGCGTGGCGACGCTGGGGGACATCGACGCCAACGTTTCGAAAATGGACGAGGGCGAACGGCGCATCCCCATTCGCGTGCGCCTGAACGAGAAGGATCGGGCGGACCTGTCGGTGGTCAAGAACCTGCGCCTGCCCACCGCCAGCGGCGGAATCACCACCCTCGACAGCGTCGCCGACGTCTATTTCCAGGCGGGTCCCGGTCAGATCAACCGGGTCGAGCGCAAGCGCAACATCACCCTGCTTGCCGACACCACCGGCGACACTCAGGTGGGGGACGCCATCGCCCGGGTGCACCAGCTACCGATTATGCAGCATCTACCGCCCGGCGTAGGCCTCTCGAACCAGGGCCAGGAAAAGGCCTACGCCCAGCTGTTCGGTGGCTTCGCCATCGCCATCCTCGCCGCCATCGGCCTCGTCTATTCGGTGATGGTGCTGCTGTTCGGCAGCTTCTTCAAACCGTTCGTGATCCTTTCCGCCCTTCCCACCGCCATCGGCGGCGCGCTTCTGGCGTTGCTGGTCTCGGACCTTTCGCTGTCGATCCCCTCGCTGATCGGCTTCCTGATGCTGATGGGCCTGGCGGCCAAGAATTCCATCCTGCTGGTGGAATACGCCATCGAGCGCGAACGCGCCGGCGCCACCCAACGCGCCGCCCTGCTGGAGGCCTGCCGGGAACGCGCCAGGCCGATCGTCATGACCAGCTTCGCCATGACGGCCGGCATGTTTCCCACCGCGCTCAGCCTCGGCACCGGCTCCGAGTTTCGCCAGCCCATGGCCGTGGCCGTGATCGGCGGCCTGATGACCTCGACCATCCTGTCCCTGATTCTGGTGCCGGTGGTCTACGAATTCGTCGACGACTTCGAGCGCTGGCTGACGCCCAGGCTGGCCCGGCTGGTCACTCCCCGCCACGCGGCCGCCCCGGTCCGCGAGGTGGCGCCGCAGGATGCGCCCTGACGCACTGACGTCTCGATTCCGGCCGGGAAAATCAGGGACCGCCTCGCGCCAGCTCGGCCTTGAGCAGGCCGCGGCGCGCCAGGGCGTCGGCCCGGTCGTTGAGAGGATGGCCGGAATGACCCTTCACCCAGCGCCAGTCGACCTCCTGGCGCCGCCGCGCCGCGTCGAGCCTGCGCCATAGATCCTCGTTCTTGACCGGGGACTTGCCCGCCGTCCGCCAACCCCGCGTCTTCCACCCCGCGAGCCATTCGGTGATTCCCTGGCGCACATATTGGCTGTCGGTGTGCAGTTCGACTCGGCACGGCCTCTTGAGCGCCAGCAACGCCTCGGCGGCGGCGGTCAATTCCATGCGGTTGTTGGTCGTCAATTCCTCGCCGCCGCACAGTTCCCGCTCCCGCTGGCCGTGAATCATGATAGCGCCCCAACCGCCCGGTCCGGGGTTCCCGCGACAGGCGCCGTCGGTGTAGATCACCACCCTGGGGGTCAAGCGCCGGCCCCGAGCAGTCCCTGGCCGGAGGCCGCCACGGCGCGGTGGACGGCGAGTCTTTTCTCGTACTCCAGGGGGTCCTTCGGCCTCACCAGGGCTCCCACCGGCGTCCCGCCCCAATCGGCTAGCCGGGTCAGGAAAAAACGCATCGCCGCCCCTCGGGCGAGAATGGGTAGCGCCTCCCGCTCCTGCTCAGAAAGCGGGCGGCGACGCTCATAACCACCGACGAAGGCGCGGGCGTTGGCGACGTTGAACACGCCGTCAGGTTCGAAGCACCAGGCGTTGAGCGCCACGCCGATGTCATAGGCCAGTATGTCGAAGGCGGCGAAATAGAAGTCGATCGTTGCTCCATAGCGGCCGTCAACGAAGAGCACGTTGTCGGGAAAATAGTCGGCGTG
>PMOM01000061.1:0-4009 GCA_003161535.1 Caulobacteraceae bacterium
CCCGTAAACGGGGGGAGATCAAGTTAGCGCATTAATCCTCCCCCCGCAGGCGGTGGAGGATGAGGGTAGAGCGGCCCTTGCCTTGCGATGGCTTGTCGTTAGGGTCGGGCGATGGCCAAGGATGACAAGCCGAAGGATCTGATGGGCTACGAAGTCCTGCAGCAGAACGCCCTGCGCGGGGTGGTCAAGGCGGCGCTGGAGCGGGCGACGACGCCGCGCGGCCTGCCGGGCGATCATCACTTCTACATCAGCTTCCGCACCGACGCCCCGGAGGTCTCGGCGCCGGCCGACCTGGTCGCCCGCTATCCCGAGGAGATGACCATCGTCCTGCAGAACCAGTACTGGGACCTTAACGCCGGCGAGACGGCGTTCTCGGTCACCCTGCAGTTCGGCGGCCAGCCCAAGACTCTGCTGATCCCCTACGCCGCGGTGACGCGGTTCTATGATCCCAGCGTGCAGTATCTGCTGCAATTTGGCCCCGTCGAAGCGCCGCCGGCATCGATCGGCGCGCCCGCCGCCAAGGCCAAGGCGGCCGCCGTCCCGGACGGGCCCAAAGAGGCGCCGTCGGACGAGCCCAAGATCGTCTCGCTCGATCAGTTTCGAAAGAAGTAGCCCGTCTTGAGCGACACCCTGGCCGATTCCCCCGCGCCCACCGACGAGGAGATACTCGCGCGCTTTCAACGCTCAACGCGGCAGCCGCCGTGCTCCCAGACCCTGGGATTTCGCGTGGTCGCCGTCAGCCAGGCGGAGCGTACCGTCGAGGTCACCTTCGAGGCCAAGGCGGAACTCTTCGGCAATCCCATGAAGCAGATCCAGGGCGGCTATCTGTGCGCCATGCTGGACGAGTGCATGTCGGTGGCCTGCCAGGTCGCCTCGGGCATGACCCATGTCGCCCCGACGGTGGAAATGAAGACGAGTTTCTTCCGCCCCGCCATGCCGGGGCCCCTGCGCGGCGTCGGCCGGGTGATCCGCCTGGGCAAGACCATCGCCTTCACCGAGGGCGAGCTTTTCGACGCGGAAGGCCGGATGGTGGCCAAGGCCACGGGCACGGCCGTGCCGACACCGTTCAAGAGCTACAAATGATGCGCGTTCGGCGTCTGATTTGCGCTCTGGCCGCGCTTTGCCTGACCGGCGCCGCGCCGACGCAGCCGCCCGCCGCCCCGCAAGCCTCGGGGAACTTAGGCGGATGGGCCGCCATCGTCGCGTCCGGGGACGATCACGCCTCGCATTCGGACACCCTCACCGAGACCTTCGACAACGCGCGGCGCGATGTGGCCGCCGGCTTCGAGGCGCGCGGCGTGGCCGCCGGCAACGTGACGCAGTTTTCCCTGCGCCCGGAGCGCTATCCCGGCCAGCGGCTGCAAAAGAGCGACATCGAGCCGATCTTCGAGGCGCTGCGCGACGCCGCCACGCGCGCCCAAGGCGGGTGCCTGATCTATTTCACCTCGCACGGATCGCCCCGGGGGATCGTCGTCGGCGATGACCTTTTACCCCCCAAGAGAATGGCCCAGCTCACCGATCGCGCCTGCGCGGGCAGGCCCACGGCGGTGATCCTCTCAGCCTGTTTTTCGGGGGTCTTCGTGCCGCGCCTGCGCGGGCCGGACCGTTTCATCCTCACCGCCGCCAAGTCCAACCGCTCCTCGTTCGGCTGCGGGGAAAGCGACAAATACCCCTTCTTCGACGGCTGCGTGATCGAGAACCTGCCCGCCTCCAGCGATTTCATCGACCTGGCCGCCCGCGTGCAGGGCTGCGTGGCCAGGCGCGAGGACGAGCAGGGCATGCGGCCGCGCTCGGAGCCGCAACTTTTCGTGGGCGCCGATTTCCGCGCCGCCGCGCCGCCCTTCGCCCCGCCCTCGGCGAGGCCGCCGTGAGGGCCGTGGGGGGGCTCGTCCTGACGGGAGTGGTGCTGCTGGCGAGCCTCGCCCGCGCCCAGGCGCCGACGGCCCCCCCGGTCCCGGCCGTCGCCGCGACGCCGCTCGCGGCCGGAGCGCCGATGGCGCCCGCCCAGCTTGAGGCCTTCGTTGACGGCGTGGTCGCCCAGGCCATGGCCGCCGATCACATCGCCGGAGCGACGGTGTCGGTGGTGCAGGACGGCCAGGTGGCGCTGAAGAAGGGCTACGGCTTCGCGGATCTCGCGCCCTATCGGCCGGTGGACGCCGATCGCACACTGTTTCGCATCGGATCGATCTCGAAGATATTCACCTGGATTCTGGTGCTGCGAGAGGTCGAGGCCGGGCACATGCGCCTGGACGCGCCGATCAACCTCTATCTGCCCGAGGCCCTGCGCATTGCTGACCAGGGTTTCAAGCGTCCGGTACGGGTCCGCGACTTGATGAATCACACGCCGGGGTTCGAGGATCGCGCCCTCGGCCAGATCTTCGAGCGCGATTATGGGCGCGTGCGTCCGCTGGAAGCCTATCTGCGCCAGGAACGGCCGGCGCGGGTGCGCGAAGCGGGGACCCTGGTCAGCTATTCCAACTATGGCGCGGGCCTGGCCGGCGAAGCGGTGGCGGAGATCACCGGCAAGCCCTTCGAGACCCTAGTGGAGACCTTCGTCACCGGGCCCCTGGGCCTGACGCGAACAAGCTTTCGCGAACCGCGCCCGCTAAGAAGCGGCATGCCCGCGCCGCTCGCCCCCAGCCTGGCGGCGGACGTCTCTGACGCCTACCGCTGGACGGCGGAGGGCTGGCGCCGGCGCCCGTTCGAATATATCGGCCAGATCGCCCCGGCCGGGGCCGCGTCGAGCACGGCGGGCGACATGGCGCGCTTCATGCTCATGCTGCTCGGCAATGGGACGCTGGACGGCGTCGCCGTTTATGGCCCGGCGACCGCGACGGCGTTTTCGACCCCTCAGGGCGCCCCCGCGCCGGGGGTCCCGGCCTTTCGCCACGGCCTGATGGAGGAGCCACAGCCTGGCGGGCTCATGGGCGTCGGGCACGAGGGCGACACGCTGTCGTTTCATTCGAACATGGTGCTGGTTCCGGCATTGAATCTGGGTGTCTTCGTGTCGACCAACACCGACACCGGAGCGCCTCTGGCCGCGGCGCTGGCGCGGCGCATCGTGCAGCGGTTCTACGGCCCACCGCCAGGAGCGCCGCCGCGCGGATCGACGGCGCTGCTGGACGATCGCGCAGCCTTCGAGGGCGTCTATCTCACCGACCGGCGCGCCTATCATGGGCTGGAAGGATTCATCGACCGCCTGATCGGGGCGCAGACCGTGAAGGTCACCCAGGATGGACGGCTGATCGTCGCCGGCCCCAACGGCGCCCGGCGCTGGTCGCCGGTCGGGCCGACTGCGCAGGGCCGGTTCGTCAGCGACGACGGTGTCGACCACCTGGTCTTCCAGATGGCGGGCGGCCGGGCGCGCCGTTTCTTCGATCCGAGTGGGGCGATGGCCTTCGAGCGCATCGGGTTTCTTGACCAGGCCGGCGCCCTGATCGTGCTGACGGTGCTGACTTTCCTCGCCTCGCTGGCCGCGCTCGGCGACCTGGCGTCGCGGGCGCGCCGGGACTTCCGCGAAAGCTCGAACCAGCGCCAGGCCAGCGTGATGCAGACCACCCAGGCGATTCTCTGGCTGGCCGCCTTCGCCCTGACAGCCATCTGGAGCCCGAGGACCGGAGACGAGGCGGCGGTGGTCTATGGCTGGCCGCCATGGCTGGTGATCATCGCCTCGACCTGCGCGCTGGCGGCCGGGCTGATGGCGGTGCTGAGCGTGACCCTGCTGCCCCTGGCATGGCGGGGCGGGCGGCGGCTGGATAGCTGGACCGCGTCTCGCAAGGCGCGCTTTAGCGTCACCGCCTTGATCTTCCTGTGTTACGCCGCGCTGCTGGCCTCCTGGGGCGCCCTGGAGCCATGGAGCGGCTGATAGCGGCCTGGAGACCTCGATGAACGCCACCCGCGCCGAAACCGACAGTTTTGGACCCATCGATGTGGCCGCCGACCGCTATTGGGGCGCGCAGACCCAGCGGAGCCTCGCCAATTTCAAGATCGGCTGGGAAAAGCAGCCGGC
>PMOM01000061.1:4087-4350 GCA_003161535.1 Caulobacteraceae bacterium
ACCCAGTCGAACATGAACGCCAATGAGGTGATCTCCAACCGCGCCATCGAGATGCTGGGCGGAAAGATGGGCTCCAAGACGCCGGTCCATCCCAACGATCACGTCAACCTCTCCCAGTCGTCCAACGACACCTATCCCAGCGCCATGCACATCGCGGCGGCCGAGGAGCTGGTTCACCGCCTGCTGCCCGCCCTGCAAGCCTTGCGCAACGCGCTGAACGACAAGGCCCAGGCCTGGGCCAAGATCATCAAGATCGGCCGCAC
>PMOM01000160.1:0-4202 GCA_003161535.1 Caulobacteraceae bacterium
GCGCCGCCGCGTTCGCCCGCCCGCTGGGAGAGCGCGCGGTGGGCCGCCTGCTCGGCGGCGTCAAAGGTGACGAAGTAGGCGTCTTCCATGGCGCTCGCCCAAGGCTTGGCGAGCGGATCGGCGGCCACCAGAGCCGTCCGCGAGTCAAAAGCGACCGCCTCCTGTCGCCGGCGCGCCACCCCAGCGGCGTCCGAGGTGCGGCCGCCACGAAACAAGGTTTCGGCGGCGCCGTAGAGTTCGCGCAGGAGCTGGCCCTTCCAGCCGTTCCAGACGCCTGGGCCCACGGCGCGGATGTCCGCTACGGTCAAGATCAGCAACAACCGGAGTCGCTCCGGGGTCTCGACGATGCTGGCGAAGGCGGCCACCGTGGCCGGGTCGGCGACATCGCGCTTCTGGGCATAGTCGCTCATCACCAGGTGGTGCTCCACCAGCCAGGCCACCAGATCGATGCGGTGACGCTCGAGGCCAAGTCGCTCGCAGGCTTGGCGCGCGGCCCGGGCGCCGGCCTTTTCCTGACCGCCGACGCCGCCCTTGCCGGTGTCGTGCAGCAGCATGGCCAGAAACAGGGCCTCCCGGTCCTCGATCAGCGGCATAACGGCGGTGGAAAGCGGATGGTCCTCGATGAACCGGCCGGCGGCGATGTCGTTGATCACCCCCACCGCTCGCAGGGTATGCTCATCGACGGTGTAGGAGTGGTACATATTGAATTGCATCTGCGCCACGATATGGCCGAACTCGGGCAGGAAGCGGCCGAGTACGCCGGCCTCGTTCATGAGTTCGAGCGTGCGCTGGGCTCTCTTGCCGTGCGCCAGGATATCCATGAAGACCCGCCCCGCCGCCGCGTCGCGGCGCACTTTGGAATTGATCAAGGCAAGCCGCCGGGTCACCGCGGTCAGGGCGTCGGGGTGCAGGTCGAGGTCGCGGGCGTCGGCGATCTGGAAGAGACGCAGGAGATTGACCGGGTCGCGCGCGAAGAGTTCCGGCGAGACGATCGAAAGGCGCCCTCCGTCCAGTGCAAAGCCAGGTTCGGCCAAAGCGGTGCGCGAACGCCTCCCCGGTAGGAACCGTGACAGACCCCGAGGCGCCGACTTCATGTGGTCGGCTTCAAGTTTGGCAGCGAATACGCGCGTGAGAACGCCGACGTTCTTGGCGATCAGGAAATAGCGACGCATGAAGCGCTCGACGGCGGGGGTGTTGTCGCCATCCTTCCGCGGGCGGTCGTGGTAGCCCATTCGCCTGGCCACCTCAGGTTGAACATCGAAAGTCAGGCGCTCCTCGGGTCGGCCGGTGGTGAAGTGAAGATGGGCCCGCACGGCCTCCAGAAAGTCGAAGGCGCGGATGAAGGCGCGCACTTCGGCGCCATCGAACATGTCCATGCGCATGACCGCCTCGACCCCTTGGGCGGCATGCAGGTATTGAGCGATCCAAAAGAGCGTGTGCAGGTCGCGCAACCCTCCCTTGCCTTCCTTGACATTGGGTTCAACCATGAAGCGGCTGGCGCCGGCGCGGGCGTGCCGCTCATCGCGTTCCTTGAGCTTGGCGGCCACGAACTCGGCTCCGGAGCCTTTCAGGACCTCGTCGCGAAAACGGCGCTGCAGGTTCGCCCCCAATGCGGCTTCACCGGCCAGAAACCTCGCTTCGAGAATCGATGTCCGGATGGTCATGTCGGCGCGCGAAAGCTTGATGCATTCGTTCACGGTGCGCGATGCGTGACCGACCTTGAAGCCCAGGTCCCACAGGGCATAGAGCATGAACTCGATCACGCTTTCGGTGTGCGCGGTCTCCTTGTAGGGGCGCACGAACAGCAGATCGATGTCCGAGAAGGGCGCCAGCGCGCCGCGTCCGTAGCCCCCAACCGCCATCAGGGCGATGCGCTCACCCTCCGTGGGGTTGCGGGCGCGAAATACATGCACAGTGGTGAAGTCATAAAGAGCGCCGATCACCTCGTCGGTGACAGCGCAGAGCAGCCTGGCGGTCTCGACGCCGCCGGCGCCGTTCTCCAGCCGCTCCTTGGCGATCATCCGTCCGCGAAAGAGCGCGCCTTTCAGGATGTCGACGGCCCGCCGCCTCTGCTCGGCCCCGTCGCCGAAGGCGTCCAGGGCGGCGGCCGAGAGCTGAGACCGCAGTCGGTGTCCGTCGACGACATGCTCCAGGCGGGTTGGGCGCAAACGATCGGACATGGCGGCCGTTATAGCCGAGGACGAAGCCTGTGTCCGATGGTCGGGAGTAGTCGGAACGGAATGATTGCGCGATCAGCCGAGCAGCCGCTTGAGCCTGTAGAGGGCGTCCATGGCTTCGCGCGGGCTCATCCCGTCGATGTCGATGTCGGCGAGAGCCAGGGCGAGCGGTGTGAGCGCCGGAACCGCTGGCTCGGGCGCCGCGACAGCGAACAAGGGCAGCTCTTGAAGGCCCGCATGAGAGACGGCCTCCCTCTCCAGCCGGTCTAGAACCTGTCGCGCGCGAGCCACCACGGAGGCCGGCACGCCAGCAAGCTTGGCGACCTGCACGCCGTAGGAGCGATCGGCGCAGCCGGGCCCCGCTTCGTGCAGAAAGACCAGATCGCCGTTCCACTCCTTGGCCTTGAGGCAGAGGTTGCCGACGTGGGCGAGGCGCTCCTCCAGGGCGGACAATTCATGAAAGTGGGTGGCGAACAGGGCGCGGCAGCGGTTGGCGTCGTGCAGAGCCTCCGCGCAGGCCCAGGCAATGGCCAGTCCGTCCCAGGTGGCCGTGCCCCGGCCGATCTCGTCCAGAATGACCAGGGAGCGCGCCGTGGCCTGGGTGAGGATGGCGGCGGTCTCGATCATTTCAGCCATGAACGTGGAGCGCCCGCGCGCCAGGTCATCGCCGGCCCCCACCCGGCTGAACAGACGGTCGACGACACCCAAATGTAAAGATCGGGCCGGCACGAAACATCCGGCCTGGGCGAGCACGGCCAGAAGGGCGTTCTGGCGCAGAAAGGTGGACTTGCCGGCCATGTTTGGGCCGGTGACGATGGAGAGGCGCGCGCCGTCCCGGCCGGTGGCGTCAAGGACGCAATCGTTGGGTGTATACACGCCGCCGCCGCGCAGGACGGCGGCTTCCACCACGGGGTGGCGGGCCCCCTTGGCCACGAAGATCAGCGAGCTGTCGACGGTTGGACGCGCGGCGCCGACATCCTGGGCCCACTCAGCGAGACCAGCGGCGACATCCAGCCTCGCCAAGCCTTCGGCGGCCGCGAAGATTTCCTGCGCCAAGACGCGGACGGCGGTGCGCCACTCCTCGAAAATCGATGTTTCCAGCGACAGGGCTTGTTCGGCGGCGCGGGCGATGCCGGCGTCCAGATCGGCCAGTTCCAGAGTAGTGAACCGCGCTTGGTTGGCGAGTGTCTGGCGGTGAATGAACAGTCCCGACAAGGGGGGCTTGAACAGCGGCTCGGCCTGCCGCGTGGAGGCCTCGACGAAATACCCCAGCACGGCATTGTGGCGTATCCTTAAGCCTACTCCGCTATCTGCGGCCAAGCGGGCCTCGAGACTGGCGATGAAGCGGCGGCTATCGTCGCGAAGCGCTCGCGCGGAATCGAGGTCTGGTGAGACGCCGGAAGCCACGAACCCGCCCTCTCTGGCCAGAGCGGGTAGCTCGGCGGCGAGGCCCTCGGCGAGCGTCGCCAGCAGCTTGGCCAACGCCGGCAGGGCGGCAAGCTGCAGCGCGACCGATGCGTCGGCGATCTCGGAGGGAAGGGGTTCGAGGGGCCGGCCCTCATGGTCGAGCGCGTCGGCGATTGCGCGGCCGCTGGCAAGTCCATCTCGCAGGCAACTCAGATCGCGCGGTCCGCCACGCCCCAAAACCAGGCGTGTCAGAGCCCTGGCCATATCGCCGGCGTCCTTGAGCTGATCGCGGAGCGCGCCGCGGAGGGTTCGGCGTTCCAGCAGCCATTCGACGGCGTCCAGGCGTGCGTCGATGGCGATCGGTAAAAGCAGGGGACGAGACAGTCGGGCGCCAAGTAGTCGCGCGCCGGCCGAGGTGACGGTGCGGTCGATGGTCGCGAGCAGGGACCCGTCCCGCCCTCCCGACAAGGTGCGTTCGATCTCCAGGCTCAGACGGGTGGCGGGGTCGATTGTCATGACGTCCGCCTCGCCGGCTCGCCTGGGTGGCCGTAAGGCGGGCAGGCGTCCCGCCTGGGTGGTTTCCAGGTGGGCGGCCAGGAGACCCAGCGCCGCCACCTC
>PMOM01000160.1:4209-6685 GCA_003161535.1 Caulobacteraceae bacterium
GCCGGCTCGGCCAGGGCGCTGGCCATGGGCTGGACGGCGGCGCCGGCGCCTTCGATGGCCGCGCGCGCCGCCGTTTCGCCGAGCAGGCGGTCGGGCACAAGAATTTCGGAGGGACGAAGAGCGGCCAGCGCCGAGCCCAGTCCCTCGAGCGTCGTCAGCAGGCAGTCGACCTCACCGGTGGAGAGCTCCACGCTGGCCACCGCCGCCTGGCCCCCGCGAATGGCCACGGCCGCCAGGCGATTGGCGCCGCGGGCATCTAGGAGGCCCTCCTCGGTGAGCGTGCCCGGCGTCACCACCCGGACCAGATCGCGGCGCACGACCGATTTGGCGCCCCGCTTGCGCGCCTCGGCCGGGTTTTCCATCTGCTCACAGACGGCGACCTTGAAGCCGGCGCGGATCAGCTTGGCCAGATAGGCTTCGGCGGCATGGGCCGGCACACCCGCCATGGGAATGGGCTTGCCGGCGTGGGTTCCGCGGTGGGTCAGCGCTATGCCGATGGCGCCGGCCGCCTTGGCCGCGTCCTCGAAGAACAGTTCATAGAAGTCGCCCATCCGGAAGAAGATGAGGGCGTCCGGCTGCCGCGCCTTGGCCTCGAAGTACTGCGCCATCACTGGCGTCGCGCCGACGCCTGCCAAGGCTGGGTCGATAGTCGGGGTGGCGACGCGGCTCATTGGGCCCAGGCTATAGAGGCGGGGCCCTTACGTCAGCCCTTCAAGTCAGAGCTTGACGAGAACGCGGATGTCGCCAAGCTCGTCGCCAGCATGGAGTGCTCGATGGAGCGACTGGCCGATATCATGATCTTCGCCGCCGGCCCGGGGGACGCCGCCGATCTGGCGCGCGTGCATGTCGATGCCTGGCGGGAGACCTACCAAGGGCTGCTTCCGGCCCCTTACCTGGCGGCGATGAATCCGGGCCGCCACGCTGGACGATGGCGTCATCAGCTCACGGCGGCGCCGCTAGCCGACGTCGTGCTGGCGGCCGAAGGCCCCGAAGGCATGGTCGGCTACTGCGCCGGCGCGTTGGTGGGAGAGGACGTGGCCGAGGTCTCCACGCTCTATCTGCTCAAGTCAGCGCAGGGTCTGGGCCTTGGCGGGCGGCTGTTGGCGGCGTGTGCTCGCGTCTTGCAAGCTCGCAAGGCGCGTTCCTTGCGGCTTTGGGTGCTGGATGGGAACGTCAGGGCCCGGGGCTTTTATGAACACCTCGGCGGCGTAGGCGAGGGCCGACGGCCCGTCAACGGGTGGGGCGGCGGCCTAACGGAAACCGCCTACCGGTGGGCGGATATCGGGGTGCTGGCGCGCCGCTGAATAGATCGCCTTGTTTCAGGCTCGCGCATCGAGCCCGGTGACTCCGTCCCAGAATTTGCGCGCCTTATGAAAAAAGTTCGCTGAGCGCGGGTTCTGCTGCTCGCCGCACAGGCCGGCGAGTTCGCGCAGTAGAGCCTTTTGCGGGGCAGTGAGCTTGGTGGGGGTCTCGATGAAAAGTTCGACCACCAGGTCGCCGCGTTCGCGCGAGCGCAACGATGGCATGCCGCGGCCGCGCAGGCGCACGGTGCGTCCGGTCTGTGCGCCCTCGGGCACCTTGACCCGGATCTTGCACTCGCCGTCGCAATTCTCGCCGCCCAACAGGCAGGGCGCTTCGATCTCGCCGCCCAAGGCGGCGGTCGTCATGGGCACGGGGACCGAACAGAGCAGATCCAGTCCATCGCGCTCGAAGAGTTCGTGGGGCGCCACGGAGATGAAGATATAGAGGTCGCCTCGCGGTCCGCCACGTGGTCCGGCGTCGCCCTCGCCGGCCAGGCGNNGCGCTCGCGTCGAATCTGGCCGTGACCGGCGCAGGTCGCGCAAGGATCGAGCACCAAGCGGCCCGCCCCGCCGCACCGCGGACAGGCGGTTTCGACCGCGAAGAAGCCCTGGCTTCGGCGCACACGCCCGGCGCCGCCGCACGATCCGCAAGGGGTGGGACGGGTGCCGGGACGAGCGCCTGAGCCCTGGCACGTCTCGCAAGCCACCGCGGCTGGCGCCTTGATCTCGACTTCGGCGCTCGCGTAGGCCTGTTCGAGAGTGATCTCCAGGTCATAGCGAAGGTCCTGACCGCGTCCGGGGCCAGAGGGTCGCTGAGCGCGACCGAACATGTCTCCAAAGACATCGCCGAAGACGTCGTTGAAAATGTCATGCACATCGTTGAAGCCGCCCGCATGGCCATTGGCGCCGTTGAGGCCGGCATGGCCGAAGCGATCGTAGTGGGAGCGTTTCTTGGGATCGGCGAGAACCGAATAGGCTTCGTTGATCTCCTTGAACCGTGACGTGGCGTCGAGGCAGCCGCCGTTGCGGTCGGGATGATGCTCCATGGCCAGCTTGCGGAAGGCGGCCTTCAGGCTGGCCGCGTCGCAGTCTCGCTGCACTCCCAGAACTTCGTAATAGTCGCGCATGAATTCGACTTAAGAGCCCCCGCGGTTCACGCTGATGTGGGAGAAGGC
>PMOM01000046.1 GCA_003161535.1 Caulobacteraceae bacterium
GCGTTGGCGTAGTCGTTCATGCCATGCACGCCAACGATCACGGCCCAGGGCTTTTGAGTGTTTTGGGCGTCCCACCGCGTCAGACCCAGTCGCGCGCCGTCGAAACTGACGAATGCGTGGTCCTCGAGGCGCGGCCCGCTGAAGCCGACCTGAGGCCTCGCCGCCTGTTGCAGGGTCGGGGCGCATGCCGCCAGCAAGGCGGGGATGACGCAAGCCAGGATGATCGCGCGGACGGGGTGTCTCACCGCGCCAGCATCTCTGCCACGCGAAGACGCAAGTAAGGCGTCACCTCCTCCTCGAACCACCGATTGCGGTTCAGCCAAGCGCTGTTGCGCCAGGAGGGATGGGGCAGGCAGAGAACCTTCGGCAGATGTCGCGCCCAGGCTCGAACTTGGGCGTCCATCGACCCTTCCGCTTCGGCTCCCAGAGCCCAGAGCTGAGCGGGACGCCCCAGAAGCAGGGTGAGTTCGACCTTGGGCAAGGCGGCCAGCAGGCTTTTGCGCCAGAGCCTGGCGCAGCGAGCCGGCGGCGGATTGTCGGCGCCCGCGGTCGTCCCCGGATAACAGAAGGCCATGGCCGCGATGCCGATGGCGGGGTGAGTGTAAAACGTCGACCGGTCCACGCCGAGCCAGGCGCGCAGGCGTTCTCCGGATGGATCGTCGAAGGAGCGCCCGCTCTCATGGACAAGTCGGCCCGGCGCCTGGCCGCAAATCAGCAGGCGTGTGTCCGGATTCACCTGCACCACCGGTCGCGGTTCGTGGTCCAGTTCGGGCGCGCACGCCCGGCAAGCGCGAATATCCGCGAGGAGGATTTCGAGAGTCACCGACGGGATGTAGTGCGGCCCTAGCGGGCGAAGAAGGCCTTTTCCTGCGCGACGATCGGCGCGAAGGACGGGCGCGCCAGAATGGCTTCGACAAAGGCGCGCGTCTTGGGGTGTTTGGCGCCGTCGACCTCCACGCCGACGTGAGAGAAGTTCACGAACGGACTGGCCACTGCTAGGTCGGCCAAGGTCAGGCGGTCATCAACCAGATGGCCTGACGCCGGCATCACCTTTTCGATGTAGTCCAACAGCGGCGGCAGCTCCTCGGCCTGCGCCTTGTCGGCCGCGACGAGGTCGCCAGGCTGACCTAGAAATCGCGGCGCGACCACGCGGTTGAAGAACAGCTTGCCCATGCAGGCGACGAGGATGGTATCGGCGAATTCCTCATACCAGACGGTGCGCGCACGGCTCTTGGGGTCGGCGGGAATCAGGGCTGGAGTCGGATGTTTGGCTTCCAGATAGGTGATGATGGCGGTGGAATCGGAGATGGCGAAGTCGCCATCGCGAAAGCCGGGCATCTTGCCGAACGGACTGGCTTCGCGGAAAGCCGGATCCTGGTTGCCAAGTCCGATAGCCTTGAGTTCGACGGTGAGTCCCTTTTCGGAAATGTAGGCGAGTGTTTTGCGCACATAAGGCGACATGGAAGAACCGTAGAGGATCATGGGAGTCTCCGAAGTCGGCGGCCGCGCGCCGTCGGCGCGATCCTTAGCCCGGGCCGGCGGGCGCCGCTAGATGAACCACCAGCCAGATCAGGGCGACGCCCATGACGGTGGCCACGGTCGTCCACACCCGCGGATGGCGATGATGGCTGTCAGGGAGCAATTCGCTGGCCCCGATGTAAAGGAAGAATCCGGTGAAAAGCGCGATGATCACCGCCAGGCGAGAGGCCCCAACCACAATAAATCGGCTGACCGCGATGCCGATCATCGGGGCGGCGGCGTCGGCGATCAGCCACCGCCGCGCCGTCTTGGGACTACGCGATGCCGAGAGACTCAGATTGATGGTGTTCATCCCGTCGGCGACATCGTGGGCGAGAACCGCGATGGCCAAAACCGCGCCCACGGCGGGCGACACCTGAAAGCCAAGGCCGATGCCTAGTCCGTCGAGGAAACTGTGAGCCGTCAGGCTTCCGGCCCCGAAGTGTCCGCGGTGTCCCGTCTGGCCGCCGGCTCCGATGAGGAAGGCTCTGTCGACCACCAGATAGGCGATGAAGCCGGCGGCGACGATGGCGGTGGTCGCGGCCGTTCCGGGCCAGGTGCGTCCCAGCTCGATCGCTTCGGGCAAGAGGTCAAGCAGCGCCACGCCGATGACCGCTCCGGCGCTGAAGCCCAGGACAAGGTGGATCCGGCTTGCGTAACGCAATGCCAGCGAGCCGCCCGCCAGGGTCGCGGCGCCCGTGACCAGGCCCAGGACGATGAGCAGGACGTCGCCATGGTGCGCCAGGATGAACTGAACCATGGTGATCCCCTAGCCGCGCCGATGCCGAGGGTCCACCGCCTCGAGCCGAGGGTCATGAGCGCGCGGTCGCGACCGAGAACCGATTCCTAGGCTGGACGAGCGCCTTGCCCATGCGAATGAGGGGCACGACGGCTCCGTCAATGGGCGCGGTGGAGCGTTCGATTTCAGCGTATCCGCAGGCCCTGTAGAGAGGCTCGCCCGCCAGCGTCGCCATCAGTTCCACTCGCCCGAACCCGGCCGCCGCCGCGGCGCCCTCGCATAGGCCCAGGATGAACCGCCCAATGCCCCGCCGCGCGAAGTCTGGATGGGTGTACATCGCCCGCACCCGGGCCGCATCGCGCTTGGGATCAAGCAGGGCGGCGTCGCGCGGCGCCGCGCCGTGGTCGCCNNACGACGAAGTAGCCGCCATCGTCGATGATCTGGGAATCCAGCCCCATCACCGCATGGCTGGCGGCGATCTGGGCGTCGGTGAGGAAGCCCTTCTGCAGATGGTCGATGGCCAGGGTCATCAACGCCTCCAGCGCAGGCAGGTCATCGCGGCTCGCCAGTCGAGGGCGCAAATGGCGATCCGTTGGTGGACTGCAGACTTGATCCACTTGCCTCAGAAGCTCTTAGTTAGCCCCGCGAAGACGCCCCGCCTTGGCCCGAACTGAGGCGCGCCGACGCCGACGCCGGTGCCGTTGCGAATTTCGTAGGTGTGATCGAATGCGTTCACAAGATCGACGCGCAGTTCGAGCGGTCCCGTCGGGCCCCTCTCGAAGCGGTGGGACAACGAGAGGTTCACCTGCACATAGCCTGGCAGATGGGCGCCGTTGGGCGGACCGCCCGGCGGCGTGGCGCGCAGCCCGCTGCCGTAAAGCACGTCGCCGCCGATCCGTGTCCCAAGCCACATATAGCTGGCGCCGGCCGAGGCGCTGTAGGTCTGGTCGTGGTCGAGATAGATGTAGTGGGTGGCGATGTAAGCCAAATCGTCCGGGCTGAAATTGAACTGGCTGGAGACGATGTCGCGGCCCTGGTTCCTGACGTAAGCGAAGTTGGCGTAGGTGCTGAGCGGGCCGTGATCGAAGGCGCCGGTGAGCTCGACGCCGTATTGCCGGCCGTCCTGATAGTTGAAGGGCGTCAGAATGATCGGCGCGCCGAACTGGCCTTCGTCGATCAGATGCTTGGATATTTTGTAGTAGCTGTCGACCGCCACCGTGAGATCGCGCGACAGCTTCTGGGACACCCCGGCGTCGAAATAGTTGGCCCTCTCGGCATAGGGCGTGTCGTCGGCGGTGACGGCGGGCGCGGCGGTGGTGTTGGCGAACTTGCTGATCGTCTCTCCTCCCACCAGTTCGAACGGCGGCGGCGAGAAGTACCGCGAATAGCCGGCGTGGACGGTGGTCGACGTGGTCGCCTGCCAGACGATATTGGCACGCGGGCTGACCTGACTCTCATTGCGGAAGCCGTCGAACTCGTCGAACCTGACGCCATAGTTCAAGGTCAGATTGGTCGCGAGCTTCCACTCGTCCTGCAGATAGGCGCTGATCGTATAGGCGGTCTTGGCGCCGTTATCGGTGATGGTGAGCCGCTGGTCGGTGGTCTGGGTGTTGGCGGCATCGAGCGGGATCACCTGGGAGGTTGTGTCGCTGGTCGACCGGTCGACTTCCCCGATCACGCCGCCGCGCAGGGTGTGGGCGTCGGTGAGTTTGTAGACCCCTTCGGCCTGGAAGCCGCCGGCGACGTCGCGCTTGTAGGCGCTCTGGGCGATGCCCGTGAACAGCAGGTCGCCCAAGGGGTCCGGGATGAATTTCAGGGTCGAGAAGCGCCCGAAAAGCGACAGCTGGCCGGTGAAACGGTCGGTGGTGTGAAGGTAGCTGACGACGCCGTAGTAGGTGGCTTCCTTCTGGCTCTCGTTGAGGTTGGCGCTGGGAAAGGTCGTCTGGCCATCGACCGTCAAAGGCTGATCGCCGTTGGGGCCGAACAGCAGCGAGGGGACGAGCCCAGCCTGATCGGGAACCTGGAACCGCTGGTTGGATGCGCCCAGGATGAGCGACACCCGGCTAGAGGGGTTGATGATGTCCTCAAGGTAGGCGAAGCCCTGGAACTGATCGGTATGGTCGTGTAGCGGCGTGGAACGGCCGTCTGGCGATTCGATTCCCAGGTCGTTTCGCAGGTAGCTGGCCGAGGCGTAGAAATTGAGGCTCCCCGAGCTGCCGCCATATTCGAAGCTGGGCTCGATCTCGCCGTGGCTGCCGCCGTAGATGGAAACGTCGCCGCCGTTCTTGAAAACGCCGCTCTTGGTAGTGATGTCGATGATGCCGGCCGTGCGCAGCCCATACTGGGCCGGTAGCGAACCGGTGATCAGCTGCACCTTGTCGGCGAGCCTTGGGCTAAGGGCTTGGCTGAAGACGCTGAGGCCCTCGGGCAGGATGACGCCATTCAGGCGAAACTGCAGGCCGTTATGCTCGCCACGCACGTGCAGCTGGCCGTAGGAATCCTGGGCGACGCCCGGCGATTGCAGCACCACCTGATTGAGTTCGACGTTGGCGCCACCGGGCATGGCGTCGATGGCTTGCTGATCGATCGTGTAGACCGAAGCGCCGATCTGAGGCTGGATCGAAGCGCGCGCCTCGTTGAGGCGCTGGGCGGTGACGACGAGCTCGTTGACCGTGGTTGCCGCAGGCGGCGCGGTGGTCTGGATGATCGCCTCCTGGGCCAAGGCGGACATGGGCGGCGCGATGACCATGGCGACCGCCAAGGCGCCCCACGAGACATGCATCGACCATCGAGACTTCACCGGCGAGACTCCGTTGGCTGGAA
>PMOM01000298.1 GCA_003161535.1 Caulobacteraceae bacterium
GGCTCGTCCATCATGATCAAGACGTAATATCGATCCGCGTCCAGCGGACCATCGGTGGGAAAAATGGCGGCGAATGAGGCGAGATTCTTCTTGGCGCCATTATAGCGGCCATTGACAAGCTTGGTCGCCGTGCCGGTCTTGCCGCCCACTCGGTAACCTGGGATCATCGCGCTGCGGCCGGTGCCGTTGGTGGCGTTCAGGCGCATCAGATTGAGCATGGTGCGTGAGGTGGACGCCTGGATCACACGGCGTCCTGGAGCCGGAGCTTGACCCGGATCGAGCTTTCTCAAGGTCAGCGGTCGATAAATGCCGCCGTTAAGGATGGCGCTCATGCCGGTGGCGATGGCCAGGGGGCTGACCGAGATCGAATGGCCAAAGCCCATGGTGGCGACCGCATTGTCCGACAGGCGCCTGGGAACCAGCGGGCGAGCCGATTCCACCAGCTCACTGGGCGCCTTGGCATCCAGACCGAAGGCTCGCCAATAGTGGTCCATGCGATCGGCCCCCGCCAACAGCGACATGCGCGCGGCGCCGATGTTTGAAGAGTGGGTGAACACCTCCCACAAGGGCAAGACGTGGTCGCCCTTGTCATAATCGTGGATCGTCTGACCGGGCAGGACGAGAGGGGTATGGACGTCGAACTTCCGGTAGACATCGGTGACGCCGGAATCGAGACCCATGGCCAGGGTGAAGACCTTGAACACCGATCCCGGCTCATAGACCGTCGCGGCCGCGTGGTTGATCATCGACGCGGGGGCGGCCTTGCCCGGCGCGTTGGGATCGAAGGGCGGATAGCTGGCCATGGCCAGGATTTCGCCGGTGCGGACATTGACCACCATGCCGACGCCGTCGAGGACCTGAAAGTGCGCGGCGGCCTTCTCCAGTTCGTCCTGCAGCGCGCCCTGGACGCGAAGATCGATCGACAGGGCGACCGGCGACTTGCCCGCGTCGGCGCGGATCTCGGCATCAAGGGCCCGCTCCGCCCCGGCCAGGCCGCTTCCGTCTTTTCCGGCAAAGCCGATCAGATGGGCGCCGATTTCACCCAGGGGATAGGCGCGGCCGCCTTCTTCCTGGAAGTCCACCCCAGGCAGCGCCAAGTCGTGGATTCGAGCTTTCAACTCCGGCGTCAGGCCGCCGATGACATAATATTCCGGCCGATCCCCCGCCATGGCGGCTGCCAACCTCGAGGCCGACAGGGTCGGCAGGGCGGCGAGCAAAGCGGCGCGGGTCGCCGCTGGATCGGAGATTTCGCGCGGATGCAGGTAGAGGCCATAGTGGACGAGGTCCATGGCCAGGATCTGCCCATTGCGGTCGACGACGTCGGCTCTCGCCTTGACCGCGGAGGCGCCAATGGCGCCGTCCCCGCCCAGGCCGGAAAACATGGCCGCCCGGGTCGCGACGAGGCCCAGAGTCAGGAACCCAGCCGAAAAAAGCGCCATGACGAAGAAGATGCGCAGACGAGTGTCGTCCTCGGCCTTGCCGGACGCGCGGGCGCGCTCGAAGGCGCGCTCGGGCCACCACAGCTTGTTGGTCAGGCCGCGCCAGGAGGGCCAGAACGATGCGTCGGCGGCGGCGTCATAGGATCTGTCGGAAACGGGCGCCTCGGTCGCCGTCATGGAGATGGGACCTTCTTGGCGAGTACTCTGTCGCCTCCCTGGGCGGCGAGGCGCGGCAAGGCTTCGGCGGTGATCTCGCGCTTGGGATCGACCGGCGCCAAGGCCAGATATTGCGTGGAGAGGCGCTCAATCCGGTCGGGTCCCTCCAGGTGGGCGAGCTCCGCCTTGAGCAGGCGGATGCGTTTTTGTTCCTGGTTGATCTGGCCCTGCACGTCGGCGGTGCCGACGCTCTGGGCCTCGGCGAAGGTCTTGAAGGCGTAGCTTCCCAAGGCGAGGATCAGCAGGACCGTCAAGGCCAGCAGGTCCACCACCCGAAAGCCGCGCACGCGCCGCGTAAACACATTCATAGGGCTCATGCGGCGAGCCTCCAGGCCGGCGCGGCGGTGCGTGACGCCGCGCGCAATTTGGCCGAGCGGGCCCGCGGATTGGCGGCGACTTCCTCGGCCGATGGCGTACGGGCGCCATTGTGCAGGAGTTCGAAGCTCGGGGGCTGATCGCTGACCTTCGGAGGAACGTGGCGCGAGGCTTCCGCCGTGCGTCCCGCTCTTGCGATGAGGAAGGCTTTGACGATGCGGTCTTCCAGGGAGTGAAAACTGACCACCGCCAAGCGGCCGCCGACCTTCAGCGTCCGCTCCGCGGCCACCAAGCCGCTTTCCAGTTCGCTAAGCTCCTGATTGACGGCGATTCTCAAGGCTTGAAAGACGCGGGTGGCCGGATGCATCCTGGCCCCCCGGCGCCCGCCAAGCGCGCGTTCCACCACCTCGGCCAGATCGAGGGTGCGCGTGAAGGGCGCCTCGGCGCGGCGGCGAACCAGGGCGCCGGCGATGCGCCGGGCCTGACGCTCCTCGCCATACAGACGGAAGATGCGCACCAGCTCGGCGGGCTCGGCTTCATTGACCAGATCGGCGGCGGCCAGGCCCTCGCGGGTCATACGCATGTCCAACGGTCCATCGCGCATCAGCGAGAACCCGCGTTCGGCTTCGTCCATCTGCATGGACGATACCCCCAGGTCCAGGGCCACGCCGTCCGCGCCCCCCTCGCCCAGGACCTCGGTCATGGCCGAAAACGGAGCCTTCATCAGGCGGAAACGGCCACCGGCGCCCAGGCCGTCGGCGAAGCCGGCCACGGTTGGATCGCGGTCGAAGGCGACGACGCTTGCTCCGGCATCCAGAAAGGCGCGGCTGTAGCCACCCGCGCCGAAAGTGCCGTCGACCATAAGGCGCCCCCGTTCCGGCCGCAGCGCCTGCATCACCTCGGCCAACAGGACCGGCTTGTGGGACGCGGGCGCCGAAGAGGCGGGCGTCATGACTGGCCGCCGACGCCAAGGGCGCGCTGCTCGGCGCGGAACGCCGGCAGGCCTTCGCGGGCGATGTCGCGCTGACGACCACGATGGACCAGGAAAGAATCCCGCGGCCAGATCTGGAAACGGTCGCGCAGGCCGACGATGGCGACATGGTCGGTCAGGCCGAGCATCTCGCAAAAGGCTTCCGGCAAGGTGATCCGGCCGGCGGTGTCGTAGGAAAGCTTGGCCATGCCGCCCAGAACGCTGGTTTCAAGCGCCGTGCGCAGAGGGTCGCCAAAAGCGAGCTCGTCGATGAGGCGCAGATAGGTGTCGAAGAGCGCCTGGCCGCCGCCTTCGATGCAGTCGGCCTCCACCGAGGGAAAGCAGAACACGCCGTCGAAGGGGCCGGCCGCCGCGGCGCGAAAATCCTGCGGCAGGACGATGCGCCGCTTGGCATCCAATTGCTTCTCGACCGTCGAGAGGAACACGGCGCCCGCCCCAACCCCTGCGCGCCCAACCTCCGAGCGCCGTCTCCGGCCGGGTAGACCCGGCGCGACACAATTGGGTTAACATGGGATTTATTGGGATGCAATGACACCAAGTGGCCATTTTGCGGCAAATCGAAGTGTTCGGAAGGGTCGAAGCCCGCCTCGCCAGTCAAGAATGAGAACAAATACAGAACAATGCGCCCGTCAAATCCGAGACGCGTCAATGCGTCGCGTGTTGGCCGTCTTCGCAAGCACGTGAAGGCGATTGGACCAGACGGCCTGTAAGCCGGGTTCTGTGCCGCCCGCGGTTGCCCGCGGACGCGGCGGCCATTCCTCTGGACCGTCCGTCGCCGGACGGTTCTCGCGACCTACCCGGGCGCCTGAGCCTGCGACAGCCCTGCCGACCTCGCGGCCGACGCGACGCCCCTATTCGGTCTTGCTCCAGGCGGGGCTTGCCATGCCGTCCCGGTC
>PMOM01000270.1:0-3836 GCA_003161535.1 Caulobacteraceae bacterium
GCCATCCTCGACCGCGGCGTGATGGACGAGATCATCCTGGTCTCCAACGAGGACAGTTTCGAGATGGCCCGCAAGTGCGCGCGGATCGAGGGCCTGCCGGTAGGCATCTCGTCGGGCGCAGCGCTCACCGCCGCCTTCGATATCGCCGCGCGGCCCGACATGGCCGGCAAGCTCATCGTCACCATTATCCCAAGCTTCGCCGAGCGCTATCTATCGACGGCCCTGTTCGACGGGCTGTGACTTAAGAAAGATCGTGGCGGACGTTTACAGCGCTGAAAAACGCTCGGCGGTGATGCGGAGCGTCAAGGGCCGGGGCACGTCTCCGGAGCTGGCGATTCGGCGCCTGATCTGGTCGCTCGGCGGTCGCTACCGCCTCAATCGCAAGGACCTGCCCGGAAAGCCGGATATCGTCCTGGCCGGCCGACGCCTGGCGATCTTCGTGCACGGCTGCTTCTGGCACGGTCATGACTGCCCGCGCGGCGCCCGCGTGCCCAAGACCAACCGTCCCTACTGGACCGGGAAGGTTGCCGCCAATCGCGCCCGCGACCTGGCCGCTCGCGCGGCCCTTGAAGCGACCGGCTGGCGGGTGGAGGCGGTGTGGGAGTGTCAGATGAGGGAAGCGGCGGCCCTCAAGGCGCGGGTGGCGGGGTGGCTCAGCGCGCCTCCACCACCACCTCTGTCGTCACCGAATTGGCGATGAAGCAGGCTTCGTGGGCGGCGTGGTGAAGTTTGGCGACGTCCTCGGCGGTTGGCCGTCGCTCGCCGGCGAAGGCGACGGCGGGGCGTAGCACGACGCGGGTCATGGCCATCTTGCCCGCAGCGTTGCGCCCAAGCGTTCCTTCGGCCTCGTCGCGATAGGAGGCGGCCAGCCAGCCGGCGCGGGACGCCAGATCAAGAAACCATAACATGTGGCAGGCGCTGAGGCTGGCGGTGAAGGCGCCTTCCGGGTCCACCGCGTCGGCGCGCGAGAACGGCGCCGGGACGATATGGGGCGAGGGGGAGCCCGCGACCTCGACCCCGCCTTCGAATCCCAAGGTGTGGGCGCGGCTGTATTTGCGCGCCAGAAAATCGCCTTCGCCGAGCGCCCAATCCACCGTGACGCGATGAAGACTCACGCCGCGCTGGGCAGCAGATCGGGGCGCACCTTGGCCAAAAAGGCCTCCATGCGCGCGCAACCTTTCCTCAACTGATCGATCGCCTCGTCGATGTCCTTGCGCTGTTGTTCGAAGGCGGCGATGCGCTCCTTGAATTTGCGCAAGGCCGCGGCGTTCTGAACCGCGCCGCCATCGCCCTTGTCATAGAGTTCCAAGATGTCGCGAATCTCCGCCAGGGAGAGGCCCACTCGCTTGCCGCCCAGGATAAGCTGAAGGCGGGCGCGCTCCTTGTAGGAATAGATGCGGCTGAGGCCTTGGCGGACCGGCGTGAGAAGCCCCTTGTCTTCATAGAAGCGAAGGGCACGGGCCGTGCAGCCAAATTCGAGGCACAGCTGACGGATGGTGAACTTGCGATCGAGGCGCCGAAGTTCGCTGGGCATCAAAGACTTCCTGTTACTTGGCGGATTACCCCTCGAGGGAGTGATCCGGCGGCCGGGCAGGCGAGAAGCGCTAATCCCGCCTTCCGTTCGCGTCAACGTCAATCGCCAAGATGCTTTCGCCGGCGGCGCCTTTCGCTACAATCGTCGCCTCTGGCGCTTAATGGGGGCGGTTCACCATGACACGGTTCATCTTGCATGCCCTGGCCGCGGCCGTGGGCTTCTGGCTGGCCTCGAAGATCGTTCCGGGAGTCTTCGTGGGCGGTCTTGGCTCGCTGTTGGCCGTCGGCCTGGTTTTGGGCATCATCAACGCCCTGGTGCGACCGATCCTCATCCTGCTGACCTTCCCCCTGACCCTGATCACCCTGGGACTGTTTCTGTTGGTGGTGAATGGCGTCACCGTCTGGCTGGCGACGGCCTTTCCGCTCGGCGTGCACATCGACGGCCTTTGGCACGCCATCCTGGCCGCCGTGATCATCAGCCTGACCAGTTGGCTGGCGAGCGCACTGATCGGCCGGTCGAGGCCCGGTTGGCTCTCGCGCTAGGATCGCCGTCGATTGACAAGCCGGGACGGCCCCTCCATCTCTTCACGCGAGGGACCGTTGCTCGCGAGGATACCCATGCCCAGTCACTCAAACCCCATCCGCGCCGGCCTGATCGCCGCCGCCCTTCTATCCCTTGGCGCCGGGTCCGCGGCCGCTTACCAGACCACCGGCCACTCAAGCCCCTGCTTTTTCACCTCCCAATGGCAGGGCTGGAGCTCGCCCAGCCCCGATGTGCTGTATTTGAGAGTGAATAATCACGACATCTATCGCGTCGGTCTCAGCGGCGGCTCGTCGAACCTGCGGTCGCCGGGCATGCATCTGGTGTCGACCCAGCGGGGCAGTTCAAGCATCTGCACGGCGCTCGACCTGGATCTCAAGCTCAGCGACGGCCATGGCTACCTGGAGCCTTTGATCGCCAGGAGCCTGACGAAGCTGACCCCCGAAGAGGTCGCCGCCATTCCGCCGAAGTTCCTGCCGGGTCACTAGCCGCCGGCCGGGAGTATCCGGCGCGCGCCACGCGCCTCCATATCGATAAAAAAACGCCCTGACTTGACGTGATCGCTCGCCAAGTTGCGTCAAATCGGCGATGGACCGACTATGTCCGAGCCCTACGAGAGGATGTCGCCCCATGCCGCGTAAGCCCAACTACCAGTTCGAACGTCTGGACCGCGAGAGGATCAAGGCCGCCAAAGCCGCCGACAAAGCCGCCGCCAAGCGCGAGCAGAAAGAGCGCGACGAGCGCGAAAAGTCCGGCGGCGCCGAACCCTCGGGCGACGCCTAAAGGATCCTTAGCCCTGCAACGCTCGATCAACTTCACGCAAGAAAACATCTCGCTGGACGGGATGAGCTTCGCCGACTGCGAGTTTCGCAAGTGCAAGCTGATCTACAGCGGAGGCGAACCGCCAAGCTTCGAGGACTGCCGCTTCGATCATTGCGAGTGGCGCTTCGAGGGAGCGGCCGTGCGGACGCTGGAGCACCTCAAGGTGGTCTGGGGCGCCGGCGCCAAGCCGGTCGTTCAGGGGCTGATCAAGGAGATCACCGGCGCGGCGGGGCGATAGAGGTCGATCGCAGCCAGGTCACGACGGCGAGGCCGCCTCCGAGCAGGCAAGCCCCCAGCCACAGGACGCCGTGAACATTCCGCTCGCCGACCACCAGGGAAGCCAGCCACGGCCCTAGAGCGCCACCCAGCAGCTGGGCGGCGCCGCTCTGCATGGCGGCGCGCCGGCTGGGATCGGCATCGATGGCCAGGGGCACCAGGAACGGCCCGAGAAAAAGACCCACCAGTCCGGACGCGGCGTTCGCGAAGATGAACAGTCCCGCCGGCGGGTGGCGCGAAAACACCGCCCAGACCGCCAGATAGGTCGCCGAGGTGATCAGAAAGACGGTGAAATAGCGCACCCGGCCGGCCAAGGCGGTAGCCGCCGCGCCGCCGGCGACCTGAGCGGCCAGGGAGGTCCACAGCGCCGTGCGGGCGATTCCCGCGCCCAGGCCGGCCTGATGGGCCAGGGGCTGCAGATAGACGCTCACCGCGCCGGCGGCCGAGACATAGATCAAGGTGGCGCCCAGCGCGATCCAGCCGCGCGGGGGCGGCGCGCCGCCTGCCGCCGCCGCCGCGGGCAAGGGCTCGAATCGCGGCGGCGTGGCCAAGGCGGGGGCGAGCCCAATCACGGCGGCCAGGGCCAGGGCGGCGAAGCCTCCGGCGGCCCCAAATCGGGGAATCACCCACACCGCCAGCACGATCGCCAGCAGCAGCTGGGCCA
>PMOM01000270.1:3872-6027 GCA_003161535.1 Caulobacteraceae bacterium
CGCCCATCGTCGCCAGATCGGCGCCAGCCAAGGCCAGCGAGGCCAAGGCCGCGATTAACCGCAGCCGTCCTGGCCGGCGAACCAGCCCCATGATGGCGGTGGACACGCCCATGGCCAGAAGCTCAAGCGTCGCCGCCTGGCCGATTCCCGCCACGCTCAGCCGGCCTTCGTCGGCCAGGGTTCCCAGCAGCACCGGCAAGACTCCCAGCGCCAGCAGTGAATTGACCCCCACGCCGATGCACGCCGCCGCCTCGCGTGCGCTGAGCGGGCCGCCGACCGCGTCATGCACCACCCGCTCGCCAGCATCCTTGCCGGGCGGCGAGGCGAGATTTTCCGGTCGCTTCATGGCGAAACCGTCAGCCGCGCGGATAGAGGATGATCTGTGTGCAGCGGAACGCCGCCAGAAGCCGGCCGCTCGCCTCATCTTCCACCGCCGCGTCCCACACCTGGGTGGTGCGCCCGCCGTGCAGCAGGCTCGCCGAACAGATCGCCGCACCCTCGCGCAGAGTGCCCACGAAGTTGCACTTGACCTCCGCGGTGGTGAAGCCGCTCGCGCCCTCCGGCCACGCCGTCGAGACGCCATAGGCGCATAGGATGTCGGCAACGGTCAGCACCGCGCCGGCGAACAGAAAGCCGATGTGAGCCACCAGATCGGGACGCACCTCGAAGCGGCCGGCCACCCGCCCGGGCTCCACGGCGGTGATCACCAGTCCTAGATGGCCCGGCAGCTTGCCGTCGTTGGCGCGATTTAGGCTTTCGACGGAGGCGTTGTTGGATGTCTTGGGCATGTCATCGTCCTGGGCGGCTCGGTTTCGGGTACGTCACGCCTGGGTGTATGACGACTGCCGCCGCCAACCAACGGGTGGGTCATGGAGCCTCGATTGCCCAACCAGGGCGCCGCCGCGACCGGCGGCCGCGATGACTTCGCGGCGCGCTTGGAGACCGAGGGCCTCGCCATCCTGTCGGACCGGCCATTTACCTTGACGCCCAGAGAGACGGCGCTGCTGTCGCCGGCCTTTTCGGACGGCCGCGCCAAGAACATCAGCCTGGGCGCGGCTCAAGGCGTGCGCGGAGCGGCGGCCGCCGGGGCCTCGGCGGAGAGCCTGGCGGCGCTGATGGAGCGATTCGCGGCCTGGGCGGAGGCGCTCGTGAGCGAACTTGCTCCGCGCTATGCCGCCAGCCTGGAACGCGGTCGCACCAGCTTTCGCACCCGGTCCGTGGACGAGCCGGCGGCAAGCGCGCGCAAGGACGATCGACGCCTGCACGTGGACGCCTTCGCATCCCAGCCGACGGGCGGGCGGCGGATTCTGAGGGTGTTCTGCAACATCAATCCCATCGGCGAGCCGCGCGTATGGCTGGTGGGCGAGCCCTTCGAGGCCTACGCCCGTCGCTGGTTCGGGCGGGCGCGCCGGCCCTGGCCAGGGGAAGCGTGGCTACTGCGGCGTCTGGGAATCACCAAGGCGCCGCGCACGCGGTACGACGCGCTGATGCTGGCCCTGCACGACGCCGCCAAGCTCGACAAGACCTACCAAAGGCACGCGCCGCGCCGACAAGTCAGCTTTCCCGCCGGCGCCAGCTGGATTGTCTACACCGACAGCACCGTCCACGCCGCCATCGCAGGACGCTATGCGCTGGAACAGACCTTCTATCTGCCGGTGTCCGCCATGGCAGCGCCGGAAGCGTCGCCGCTGCGCATCCTGGAAAAGATGGTGGGCGGCATCCTGTGCTGAGATCGCCCGGTTAGGGACCTTCGGAGACCGCCGCCCTACAGCTCGACTAGGACCGTATCCCCCATCTCGCCTGTCGTGAGGCCGCCGCCCAGATCGCGGGTCCGGGCGCCCTTGTTCAACGCAGCCTCCACCGCCTCGGTCAGCCGCGCGGCCAAGTCCGGTAGCCCCAGGGACCAGCGCAGGGCCATGGCGAAGGAGAGGATGGCCGCCAGGGGGTTGGCCACGCCTCGTCCGGCGATGTCCGGCGCCGATCCGTGGATGGGCTCATAAAGGCCCGGCCGGCCCGGCGCGCCGATGGCGGCCGACGGCAGCATGCCCAACGATCCGGTGAGCTGGGCCGCTTCGTCAGACAGCAGGTCTCCAAACAGGTTGTCGGTGAGAATGACGTCGAATTGGCGAGGATTCTTGACCAGCTGCATGGCGGC
>PMOM01000270.1:6056-6386 GCA_003161535.1 Caulobacteraceae bacterium
GTGACCTTGCCGCGCCGGCCGCGCGCAAGCTCGAAGGCGACGCGCGCCACGCGCTCGATCTCCGATGTCGTGTAGACCTGGGTGTCGACGCCGCGCCGCTGGCCGTCGCTCAGCGTCTCGATGCCCCGCGGCTCGCCAAAATAGACCCCGCCGGTAAGTTCGCGCACGATCATCAAATCGAGGCCTTCCACCACCTCGCGCTTGAGCGTGGAGGCGCCGGCGAGCGCCGCGAAACAAATCGCGGGACGCAGATTGGCGAACACCCCCATGCCGGCGCGCAGGCCGAGCAATCCGGCCTCCGGGCGCAGATGGCGCGGCGCCCCCGCCCAC
>PMOM01000270.1:6414-8996 GCA_003161535.1 Caulobacteraceae bacterium
CCCAGGGCATCGTAACTGGCCCCCCCGAACGGTCGCTCCTCCAGGGCCAGATCGGGGGTCAGGCGCTGGGCGACGCGGCGAACCTGGGCGATGACCTCGGGGCCGACGCCGTCACCGGGCAGGAGCAGCAGGATCGGCATGGGCGATCTCCAGCCAGGGTTGGGCGAGGGCTTGGCGCCGCTCGTAGGCGTCGATGGCGTCGGTCGCCTGAAGGGTTTCGCCGATCGAATCCAGCCCCTTGAGCATCTTTTCCTTGTGGCCGGGGTCGATGTCGAACGCGAATATCTTGCCCGATGGCGCGACCACTGTCTGGCGCTCCAGATCGATGGAAAAGACGTGATTGCCGCCCTTGGCCTCGCCCATCAGGGCGCGCACCTGATCAGCCGGCAGGACGATGGGCAGCAGGCCGTTCTGGAAGCAGTTGTTGTAGAAGATGTCCGCGAAGCTGGGCGCGATCACGCAACGAATGCCGAAGTCGAGCAGCGCCCACGGCGCGTGTTCGCGGCTGGAGCCGCAGCCGAAATTATCGCCCGCGATCAGCACCCCGACGCCGGCGAACCGCGCCTCGTCGAGCACGAATCCGGCCTTGGCGTTGCCGGCGGCGTCGAAGCGCAGGTCGTAGAACAATCCCTTGGCCAGGCCCTCGCGCTCCACGGTCTTGAGGAACTGCTTGGGAATGATCTGNNCGCTTCAGGAACTGCTTGGGAATGATCTGGTCGGTGTCGATGTTGGCGACGTCCAGCGGCGCGGCCCTGGCGTCCAGGCGGGTGAAGGATTGCATGGCTCCAGCCTACAGCACGGGCGCCCGCGCCGTCACCTTGCACCGCCGATCATCAGCACCGGGGCGCCGACGACACCCGAGCGGACCGTGAAGACCTGGGTCCCTGGCTTGCGGCCCGGCCGAACCGGCGAAACATCCAGGCCGGCGGCGGCCAAGCGTGCTTTAGCGGCAGGCGGATCCGCCACCCGCCAAGCCAGGCCGGTGACGCGATCGGGCTCATCGAGGGTGTCGGCCGCAAGATCGACCGCGACCTCCAGCACCGCCTCGCCACAGGCGAAGAACAGCAGGCGCGAGCCCCATTGGGCATTGGTGCGGTCCAGACGCAGGTCGAGTCCCAGCCGCGCGCCGTAGAGGCCAAGGGCCCGGTCTGGATGGGTGGTGCGGATCACCACATGATCGAGGCCATGCACCGCGTCTGCCGCGAAGGAGGCACGAGGCGCCGCGTCGGGCGCCCGCTCGACCAGACCCATGGCGACGCCGTGCGTGGCGGCCACGTCGATCAATGAAAGCCCGCCCCGCGGCGGGGCGCTTGGCAGGCCGCGACGCTCAAGCCTGCGCCGGGTTTCGGCGAGGTCGCCGGCCGCGAAAGCGAGCCTCCACGGCGGCGACTTGTCCCCTCCCGGCTCCTCGGTGGCAATGATCTTGAGCGCCACATTGCCAAGCTGGAAAGCCCCGCGCCGGTCGGGCGCAACGCCCAGCAGCGTCGCATAAGCCCCAGCCGCGCCCTCAACGTCGCCGGCGGCGATGGCGATATGGTCCAGGCCGTCGATCATGGCCTGGCGGGCAGGGTCCGCACATCGACGATGTGGCCGGCGATGGCGGCGGCGGCGGCCATGGCCGGGCTCATCAGGTGGGTGCGCCCGCCCCGGCCCTGGCGGCCCTCGAAATTGCGGTTGGAAGTCGACGCGCAGCGCTCGCCAGGCGCCAGGCGGTCGGGGTTCATGCCCAGGCACATCGAACAGCCGGGCTCGCGCCAGTCGAAGCCCGCGGCGCGGAAGACGGCGTCCAGCCCCTCGGCCTCGGCCTGCTCCTTCACCAGGCCCGACCCTGGCGCCACCATGGCGCGGACATGGGCGGCGACCGTGCGTCCGGCGGCGATGGCGGCGGCGGCGCGCAGATCCTCGATGCGGCTGTTGGTGCACGAGCCGATGAACACCCGATCGATCCGCGCTTCGTCGATGCGCTGGCCGGGCGCGAGATCCATGTAGTCCAGGGCGCGGCGAATCTGTGCGCCCCGCGCATCGTCGAAGTTTGCCGGATCGGGAACGCGCCCGCCGATCTCGACCACATCCTGCGGGCTGGTGCCCCAGGTGACCATGGGCGCGATGGCGGCGACATCGATGGCGACCTTGGCGTCGAAATGCGCGTCGGGATCGGAGGCCAGCGAGCGCCAGGCGGCGATGGCCACTTCCCAGGCCCCCGCCGTGGGCGCGGCGGGGCGGCCGGCCAGATAGGCGAAGGTGGTCTCGTCAGGCGCGATCAGCCCGGCGCGCGCGCCCGCCTCGATGGTCATGTTGCAAAGCGTCATGCGCGCCTCCATCGAAAGCGCCCTCACCGCTTCGCCGGCGTATTCGATGACATGGCCCGCGGCCCCGCTGGTCCCGATCTTGCCGATCAGCGCCAAGGCGTAGTCCTTGGCCCCGACCCCCGGCGCCGGGGCGCCAATAAACTCCACCCGCATGTTCTTCGATTTCATCTGCCGCAGGGTCTGGGTGGCCAGCACATGCTCGACTTCCGAGGTGCCGATGCCCTGGGCCAGGGCCCCGAAAGCGCCATGAGTGGAGGTGTGGGAATCGCCGCA
>PMOM01000044.1 GCA_003161535.1 Caulobacteraceae bacterium
CCACCCCCGCGCCGTCGCCGGCGCTGATCATGAAGACCTCGTCGTACACCCCCGCCTCGAACTGGGCTTGGGCCAGCGCCAGCAGACGGTCGCGACGAACCAGATCAATCTTGTTGAGGGCCAGGATCGCGCGGCGCGAGGCGGCCGCGAGGCCGGCGGCGATGGTCGCGACATCATCGGCGGCCTTGCGATCGGCGGCTGTCCCGGCGCCATCGGCGACGGCGATCTGCGCGAGAGCGTCGACCAGGTGCACCACAGTGTCGGCGTCTTGCGCCCGGCCCCACGCGGCCCGAACCATGGCGCGGTCCAGCCGGCGCCGGGGCTTGAAGATGCCTGGCGTGTCGACCAGCACCAGCTGCGCCTCGCCATCGATGGCCACCCCGCGCACCGGAAAGCGGGTGGTCTGGACCTTCTGGGTAACGATGGAGACCTTGCTCCCCACCAGGCGATTGACCAGGGTCGACTTGCCGGCGTTGGGAGCGCCGATGACCGCCACGAAACCGGCGCGGGTCAATGGGCGTCCTGGCGGCCGAGAAAAGCCTTCGCCGCCGCCTGTTCCGCCGCTCGGACCGTGGCCCCGACGCCGGTCGCGGATCGATGATTCTCCACGGTGACTTCCATAGTGAATATCGGCGCGTGCTGCGGGCCGGCGCGCTGGATCATCAAGTAGCTTGGCGCGGCCAAACCCCGCGCCATGGCCCATTCATTCAGCATCGTTTTGGGATCGACATTCAGTTCGCCAAGCGCCGCCGCCAAGGCGTCCTTCCACGCCAGGTAAAACAGCGAGCGCGCCGCCGCCAGGCCGCCATCGAGGTAGACCGCCGCCATCACCGCCTCCATGGCGTCGCCAAGAATGCGTTCGTTATCCCGGCCGCCTTGTTTTGCGTGCGAGCCGTCAAGCCGAAGGGCTGGACCGACGCCCAGACCTCTTGCCACCGCCGCGCAACTGGCGCCGCTCACCAGCGCCACCTGCCTTTGGCTAAGTTCCCCTTCACGCCAATGGGGTCCAGCTTCAACCAGGGCCTCGGCGACCAGCAGGCCGAGGACTCTGTCGCCCAGAAATTCCAACACCTGATTGTTCGCGACCTTGCCGACTCCGTGGCCGGCGCCTGGATGGGTGAGCGCCTGTTCCAGAAGATCAGGGTCGGCGAACACATGGCCAAGGCGCTGTTGCAGGGCCCGCACGAACTGCGCGCGTCTATTCATCGCCCCTGGCGCGTCATTTGATCAGGCGCAGGAAGCGGCTTGGGCGAAGATCGGTGACCCAGGTCCACGGCTTAAACAGGGACGCCCCTTCGCTCCACGACAGCACGATGATCCGCGCCTTGCCGACCAGATTTTCTTCCGGCACGAATCCAACGCCGGTTTCGTAATTGAGGGGCGCATCCAGGCGACTGTCCCAGCCGCAACCGCCCAGCTTGGCGTCCTCCGGCGCCAGACCCGGATCGAAGCGGCTGTCGGCCGAATTGCCTCGGTTGTCCCCCATCATGAAGTAACAATGGGGCGGCACCACATAGACGCCGGTGTTGTCCGCCGGTTCATCGCGGCCGTGAACCTGGGTGAGGTACCGGCGCCCTTCGGGGTTGGTTTCGCGCTGAAGGATCGCCCGTTCCGGCAGGCCCCGGTCGAGGGTCGTAATGGCGCGTTCGGGCGCCTCGGGCAGAGGCTTGTCGTCGAGATAGAGCTGGCCGTGCCGCATCTGGATGCGGTCGCCGGGCAGGCCGATCAGGCGCTTGATGTAGTCGGTATGGCCATCGCGGGGCAGCTTGAAGACGACGGTGTCGCCACGCGCCGGCGCGTGAAAGAACAATCTGCCCTTGAAAAGAGGGGGACTAAACAGAATCGAGTGGCGGCTGTAGCCATAGGACCACTTCGAAACGATGATGTAGTCGCCCTGGTAGAGGTTGGGTTCCTCCGACGCCGAGGGAATGGTGTAGGGCTGAAACAGCAGCGTCCGGATGACCAGGGCGATCAGCAGGGCGTAGACGACGGTCTTGACGACTTCGGCCGTTTCCTGGACGGCGCCAGGCTTCTTGTCCGCCGGCGATGGGGCGGTTTCGGATTTCGTCATGATCTCTCAAGGCTTTCGTGGACGCACGGGGGCTTTGGGTGGGCGTGGTGCTAGACGCTGGCGTCCCCAGGGGCAAGCGCGTCGTCGGTTAATTGCACGTCATCCTCGACCGCCTCGATAATGACGAAGGCTTGGGCGTAGGGGTAGTCGTCGGTGAGGGTAAGATGGATCACTCCACGCCGCCCGGCGGGAACCATCTGCGCCAGACGCACCGCCGCCCCGCCGCTCAAGGCCAGGGTCGGCTGGCCCGACCTGGCGTTGACCACGCCGATGTCCTTCCAGAACACGCCTCGCCGCATGCCGGTGCCAAGGGCCTTGGCGCAGGCTTCCTTGGCGGCGAACCGCTTGGCGTAGCTGGCGGCGGGATCGGCCTTGCGCTGGGAGCGGGCGCGCTCGACCTCGGTGAAGATGCGCATTGAGAACCGTTCGCCAAAACGCTCCAAGACAGCGGCCACCCTGCGGATGTCGGTCAGATCCGAACCGATGCCGACGATCAAGCCGCCGCCTCGTCGAACCGCGATCCCGGCGCCCTGTGGCCGCCGCCGGCTTCCCGGCCGCCGTCCATCAAGGTCCGCATCCGCCGGATGGCGGCGTCGAGCCCGGTAAAGATCGCTTCACCCACCAGGAAGTGGCCGATGTTGAGTTCAGCCAGCTCCGGAATGGCGGCGATGGCGACCACGGTCTCGAAGTCGATGCCGTGACCGGCGTGGACCTCCAGGCCCAGAGACCGCGCCTGGGAGGCGCCCTCGCGCAAGGCCATCATCAGTGTGTTCGCGTCGCTCCGGCGCTCGCGCACCGCCAGGCAATAGGCGCCGGTGTGCAGTTCAACGACCTGGGCGCCCACCGACCGCGCCGCTTCGATCTGGGCCGCCAAGGGCTCGACGAACAAGGAAACCCTGATTCCCGCCGCCTTGAGGCTGGAGACCACCGGAACGATGCGATTGTGCTGACCGGCGACGTCTAGGCCGCCCTCGGTGGTCAGCTCCTCGCGCCGCTCTGGAACCAGGCAGGCCGCATGGGGCCGATGCGCCAAGGCGATGGCTTCCATCTCGCGGGTCACCGCCATCTCGAAATTGAGCGGCCGGCCGCGTTTGCGGGTCAGGGCCGCCAGGGCGTCGATATCGGCATCGGAAATGTGACGGCGGTCCTCGCGCAGATGCGCGGTGATGCCATCGGCGCCGGCCAGCATGGCGATCTCCGCCGCCCGGGCCGGATCGGGATAGGCTTCGCCACGGGCGTTGCGGATCGTCGCCACGTGATCGATGTTGACGCCAAGGCGCAGCGGAGGGGGGCCAGAGGGGCTCATGCGCCCTTGATTACACCGTCACGCCGGTGGTTGTCTTGGGTGCGCGTGGCCGTCGTGATCATCCCAAGAGCGCGGACCTGCCCTACCCCTGCGCCCGTTCAACCGTCTCGACACTAGGGCAGGCGCGCAAGGCCGCGGCGATGTGCGTCAGGTGACGCGCGTCCTTGACCTCCAGGTCGAAATCCACGTCGAAGAAGTCCGAATGGCGGTGGCGCATGTTGACGGCGGTGATGTTGGCGCCGGCTTCGCCGATGATCGTGCAGGCTTGGCCCATGACGCCGGGGGCGTCGCGGACGGTGGCGTGCAGGCGCGCGTCCGAAAGCGTGTTGCGCTCCGCTTCAGCCGTCCACTGCAGATTTCGCCACACCTCCTCGCGATCTTCGAACTTGGCCAGCTGAGCGCAATCGATGGTGTGCACGGCCACCGCCTTGTCGCCCGTGGCGATGCCGACGATGCGATCGCCCGGCATGGGGCTGCAGCAAGCCGACAGATGCAGGGAAACGCCAGCGGTCACGCCGCCGCCGCGGACATAGACCTGCGCTTGGCCATCATCGATTCGCCGCCGCGCCGCCGCCGCTTGCTTATCGGTCTCGGCAAGGCCCGGGAACACCGCTTCGAGAACCTGGGTGGGTGAGATACGTCCGCGACCCACGGCCTGGTAAAGTTCCGCCTCGCTGGCGGCGGCGAAGCGATCCTGGGCGGGACGCAGCGACACCTCGGCGCGGGCCTTTCCGGCGCGCTCGAAGGTCTGCTCCAGCGAGGCCTTGCCCAGGCGCAGGAACTCTTCCCGCTCGGAATGGCGGATGTGGCGCTTTACGGCCGATCGGGCCCGCCCCGTCACCGTCAGGCTGCGCCAGTCCGAGGGAACCGAGGGCTTGGCGCCGCGAACCACTTCCACGACATCGCCGTTGGCCAGTACGGTGCGCAGGGGGCGGAGTTCACCATTGATCTTCACGCCCAGACAAGTGTCGCCCACGTCGCTGTGCACGGCATAGGCGAAATCGAGTGGCATGGCGCCGGTGGGCAGGCTGACCAGCTTGCCCTTGGGCGTGAAGACGAACACCTGATCAAGAAACATCTCGAGTTTGGCGTGTTCGAGCAGGTCCTCGGCGTCGCCGCCCTGCTCCAGCACCTGAACCAGCTGCCGCAGGTTGACCAGGGGGTCGGAGCCCCCGGCCTCCGCGGCCGCCTCCGGATCGAAGGCATACGTCTGGTTCTTGTAGCGCCAATGGGCGGCCACGCCCTGCTCGGCGACCCGGTCCATGGCCTCGGTGCGGATCTGCATTTCGATGCGCATGGCCTTGGGACCAACCACGGTGGTGTGGATTGAGCGGTAGTTGTTGCGCTTGGGGGTGGAGATGAAGTCCTTGAAGCGCTCGGGGACGCTGGGCCAGGCGCGGTGAATGATGCCCAGGGCCCGGTAACAGTCGTCCTCGTCGCCGACAATCACGCGAAAGGCGAAAATATCTGAAAGTTGAGCAAATCCAATAGATTTCCGCTGTAACTTGCGCCAAATTGAATAGGCGTTTTTTTCTCGCCCGACCACCCGGGCGGGGATGCCGGCCGTATTGAGTTGCTCGGCGATCTCCTCGCTGGCCAAGGCGATGGCCTTTCCCTGATCGGCGCGCAGGGTGTCCAGCCGCCGGGTGATGGCGTCGCGCGCCACCGGATTGAGGTGAGAGAAGGCAAGTTCTTCCAGCTCCGAACAGATCCGGTGGCAGCCGATGGAGCGGGCCAGCGGCGCGTAGATATCCAGCGTTTCGCGCGCGATCCGCTCACGCTTCGCGGCGTTCTTGAGGAAATGCAGGGTGCGCATGTTGTGCAGGCGGTC
>PMOM01000162.1 GCA_003161535.1 Caulobacteraceae bacterium
ATCAACGGCACCACCGGCTATGAGGAAGCCGCTGCTCAGGGGCTCATGGCGGGCTTGAACGCCGCGCGCGCCGTGTCGGGCTCTCTTGCGGCCTGCCTGGGGCGTGACGAAGCCTACATCGGCGTGATGATCGATGATCTGGTGACCCGGGGGGTTACCGAGCCCTATCGCATGTTCACCAGCCGCGCCGAATTTCGATTGCGGCTGCGAGCCGACAACGCCGATCAGCGGCTAACCGCCCGCGGCGCGGCCCTCGGCTGCGTCGGCGCCCGGCGCGCCCGCGCTTGGCGCGCCAAGGGCGCCATGCTCGCCAAAGCCAGGACGGAAGTCGCGAGCTTGCGACTGTCGCCCGCGCAGGTCGTCGAAGCCGGCTTCAAGGTCGCCCGCGATGGGCAGGCCAGGACTTTCAGCCAACTGCTCGCCCACGCGGAGATCGGCTTTGACGATTTGGCCAAGGTTTGGCCGCAGATCGCCGACTGGCCCCCATTCGCACGCGAACAAATTCAGATTGACGCCACCTATCACGGCTACATGGACCGCCAGGACGCCGACGTGGCCCTGTTCCAGCGCGACGAAGCCCTCGCGTTGCCAGGTGATCTTGACTATCACGCCTTGGGGGCCCTCTCCAATGAGGCTCGCGAGAAGCTGACCGCGGTGCGCCCCGCCACCCTCGGCCAGGCCGCGCGCATTGAAGGGATCACGCCAGGGGCGATGACCGCCTTGCTGGCTCATGTTCGCCGCCGCCGCGCCGCGTGATGGATACGGCTGGCCCCGATGCTTTCGCCCAGGCGGTGGGGGCGACGGCTAAGCGCCAGGAAGACTTGGAGATATTCCGCGTCATGCTGGTGGCCGCCAACCAGACGATGAATCTGGTCGGGGCATCCACACTCGGCGACTTTTGGAATCGGCACGTTGTAGACAGCGCGCAGTTGCTGTGCTTCGCGCCCCAAGCACGGGTGTGGGCGGACCTGGGAACCGGCGGCGGACTTCCCGGGCTGGTGTTGGCCATATTGTTGAAAGATCGGCCTGGCTCGAGGGTGCATTTGATCGAGAGCGTGGCCAAGCGCTGCCGGTTTCTTGCCTCCGTGGCCGCCAAGCTCGGACTGCCGATCGAAATTCACAACGCCCGGGCCGAGTCGCTGAGGTTGAGGGTCCAAATGGTCACCGCCCGGGCGTGCGCGCCCCTCGAGCGGCTAATGGGCTTCGCCGAGCCCTATTTCGCCCTTGGCGCGCATGGCCTTTTCCTCAAGGGAGAGACCGCCGACGCCGAGATTGAGCGCGCTGAGAAGCGATGGCGCTTTAGTGCGCGGGTTCATCCCAGCCTGAGCGATCCGCGCGGTCGGGTGGTGTCGATCGAGCGGCTATCGCGTCGCGGGGCAGGGTGAGGCCGTGCGGGTCCTGGCTATCGCCAATCAAAAGGGCGGCGTGGGCAAGACAACCACGACCATCAACCTCGGCACGGCGTTGTCCGCCGTGGGCGAACGGGTGCTGTTGATCGATTCCGATCCGCAAGGGAACGCCTCGACGGGTTTGGGCGTGGGCGCGGCCATGCGCGTGCGCACACTCTATGACGTGATAATGGAGGACTTTCCCATCGCCGAGGCGGCCATCGGGACGGCGATCCCTGGGCTCGACTTGGTGCCAGCCGAGCCCGACCTTTCGGGTGTCGAGCTGGAACTGGCTCAGGCGCCCCGCCGAGCATTCAGGCTTAGGGATGCCCTGGAGCCGGCGCGGGGAGCACAAACCTACGACTATGTCCTCATCGACTGCCCGCCGTCGCTCAATGTCTTGACCCTCAACGCCATGACCGCGGCCGATGCCGTCCTGGTGCCTCTGCAATGTGAATTCTTCGCCCTCGAAGGCTTGACCCAGCTCCTGCGAACGGTCGAACGTGTTCGCGGCGCCCTCAATCCCGCGCTGGAGATCCAGGGGGTCGTGCTGACCATGTACGACAAGCGCAACAGTCTTTCGGCCCAGGTGGCCAGTGACGTGCGCCAACATCTGGGTGACTTGGTCTATCAGACCGTGATCCCGCGCAACGTCCGGGTCTCCGAGGCGCCCTCCTTTGGCAAACCAGCGCTGATCTATGATTTGAAATGCGCCGGCAGCCAGGCCTATCTGCGTTTGGCCAGGGAAGTGATCGGTCGCGAACGGGACAGATCGATCGAGAGCGGGGCGTCTTCTGGGGAGGCACTATGATGGTGGAAGGACGACGGGGGCTGGGGCGAGGCCTTTCGGCCCTCCTTGACGAGGCGCAAGCGGCGTCGACGCCAGAGGGCCGCACCGCGGCGGGAATCCTGGATCTTCCCATCGAGTTGGTTCGGCGCAATCCAGATCAACCGCGGCGGGCATTCGCGCCCGACGACCTTGACGAATTGGCGGCCTCCGTCCGTGAACGCGGCGTTATCCAGCCTATCCTGGTGCGGCCGCTCATGGACGTCCCTGGCGAGTATCAGATCGTCGCCGGCGAGCGGCGCTGGCGCGCGGCGCAGATGGCGGGGCTACGGGCAATCCCGGCTCTGGTGCGCGATCTGGATGAATTAGAGGTGATGGAAGTCGCCTTGATTGAAAACATCCAGCGTACCGACCTCAACGCCTTGGAAGAGGCTCGCGGCTATGGCGCCATGACGAAGCGCTTTGGACGCAGCGCCGAGGCGATCGCCAAGATCGTTGGCAAGAGCCGCAGCCACGTCGCCAACACCTTGCGTCTGATGCGCTTGCCGGCCTCGGTTCAAGAGCACCTTGAGGCCGGCCGTCTCACCGCCGGCCACGCCCGCGCCCTGTTGGATCTTGATGACGCGCCGGGTCTCGCCGAGCGAATCATCAAACAAGGTCTGAATGTTCGCCAGACCGAGGCGCTGGCCAAGCGAGCGCGCGAGGGCGATGTCGCGGCAGGGCCGCGCGCCAAAAGGACCCCGGTCAAGGATGCCGACGCCCGCGACCTCGAGAGAAACCTCGGCAATGTCCTGGGGCTCAACGTGGAAATTCGCCACGCGGGCCGCGCTGGGGAACTGCGCATCGCTTACAAGAGCCTTGAGCAGCTGGACGATCTGTGCGTGCGCCTGATGCGAGCCGCGCCCGCTCGGTGAGAGAGACGTTCCTCAGCTAGAGCCCCAATCGCCGCGCCCGCGCCGCCACGGTGAGCGCCAGCCGCTCAGCCAAGACGCGGTCCGGCGCGCCGGTATGTTTGCAGGCGCGGTCGGCGGCCAGGATGTCTGGCTGAAGCCTCTCCAATTCAGTCAAATTCCACAGGCGAGCCTGGCGTAGAAACTCCCGCTCGTCTTTCCAGAAGACTCCGGCCGCCTTGGCGGCGATCTGCCATGAGACGCCGCCCTGATGGAGAGCGGCGACGCGCCGCAGCCGGGCCAGATGGACGCTCAGGGCGCGCACCGCCGCCGGACCGGACTCGCCTTCCTGGGCCGCTCTGCGCAATCCCGCATAGGCGGCCACGGGCCGACCGCCGAAGGCGTCATTCGCCGCCGCCGCCAGAGAGGCGTCCGGCTCCACTCCGAAAAACCCGTCCAGATCGCCGGCGCTGGCGATTTTGCCGCTTCCAGGACCCAGGAAGAGGACCAGACGCTCGATTTCCCGGCGGGCCACGCCGCGTTCGTGAGGCAGGCGGCCCACGAACAGCTCCAGCGCCTCCGCCGTCAGACTTAAGGCGTCGGCGGCGAGCGCCTCCCGCGTAAATCGAGCCAGGTCGCCAGGCTCGTCCTCATAACAGGCAATCACCGCGCACCCAGGAGCCTTTTCAGCGACCCTGCGCAGGATCGAGTCGCGCGCCAAAATGCCGGCTTCTATTAGGAAAAACGCCTCTGGATTGAACCGTCCAGTCAGGTGATCCCCCAAGGCTTCCGCGGCCAGGCGATCGGCGGACTGCCGCTCACCGGACAGTCGCAGCCGCACCAGCCGCCGACCTCCGACCATTGAAATCGCCATCAACTCGCCGTCGAGCCGGGCGGCGTCGCCTTCCAAATCCCCCTCCGAGATCACCGCGACATCGAAAGGATCGTCTGGCCGCGCCGTGGCCGCCGCGGCGAGGAGCTCGGCCCGCTCTCGGACCACCCCGAGGTCACGACCGTAAACCAGGCTCGCCAGGATGGCTGGGTCGGGAGCAGCGAGGAAACGGTCGATGTCCGCCCGCCGCGTAAGGATCACAATCGCCCGCCGATCAATGGCCGGCGCTGTGCGCCAGCCACGCGGCCAACTCGATCTGGATGCGCCGCGCCGCGTCCGAGGCGACTCGTTCCTGACTGTCCTGGCGGGCCGCGATCCCCGCGTAGGCTGCGTCCGCCGCGTCGTAGCTTACCGCCGTGGTGACTTCACCGCTGTGAGCGACCTGCCCGGTCGCCACGGCTGTCAGCGTGTATCTGACCGTGACGCCAAGTTCGTAGCGCTCGGCGACATTATCAATGCGCAGGCCCCGGGGATCGCGCGTCGTCGCTAGACTAAGGTCAAGCCGCCAGACAGGAGAGGCGTTTTTGTCGTGAGCAAGAGCGTCGTCGAGATCCTCTCTCAGCAAATAGGCCACGCGGCCCTGGGGAACGACGACATCAATCGACGACAGACCCGCCGAAACGCCCGGTGTGGCATAAAGAGGGGTGAAGCCGCAGCCGGACGCCGCCAGGGCGGAAATCATCAGCCCGACCAAGGCAAGGGCGCGCCGGCTCGACCAGGCGTGGATCGCAGCCATGGCGCTAGCCGGCCACCAGATTGACGATTCGATCTGTCACGACGATGACCTTGCGCACCGTCAATCCATTGAGTCGCCGAGTAATTTCGGGGTTTTCCAAGACCAGCCTTTCCACCTCCTCTGACGTTGCTCCAGCCGGCGCCCGCACCTCGCCTCGGCGTTTCCCATTGATCTGCACGGGCAGAATTTTCTCTTCATCCTCGATCAGGGTCGGATCGTATCCTGGCCAAGGCGCTTGCGCCACCAGACCTTGCTCCCCCAGGCGGGCCCAGCACTCCTCTGCTAGGTGAGGGGCGAAGGGGGCGATAAGGCGGGCAAGCGCGGAGAGTGCTTCGCGCCGGACCGCGGAGGCGGACAATTCAGGCGCGCAGCTTCGCAAGACCCCGACGAATTCATACAGCCTGGCCACGGCGCTATTGAATCGAAACCCCTCAATCGCCTCGGTGACGGCCTTGACGGCCCGGTGGGTCGCCCGGCGCAGATCATCGCCCGGCGCGCGTGGCGCGTCGGTGTCAGGGCTCTGGGCGGCATTGTGTGAATCAAATTCACCCCACACCCGATTGATCAGCCGCCATGCGCCCTCAACGCCGGCGGTCGTCCATTGCACATCGCGATCCGGCGGCGAATCGGACAGCAGGAACAGGCGGGCAGCGTCAACCCCATAGGTGTCGGCGATGTCGGCGGGCGCGATCACATTGCGCTTGGACTTGGACATCTTGACCGTTTCGCCGACGACCACCGGCTCGCCGCTGGGGGCGATCACCGCGCGGCGCGATGATCCTTCGACGCTCACTTCGACCATGCCGGGCTCAAGCCACTCGCCATTCTGACGCCGATAGGTCTCGTGGGTGACCATCCCCTGAGTAAAAAGGCCGGTGAAGGGCTCGCGCGCGGCCAGCATCCCCTCGTCGGCCAAGGCTCGCGTGATGAAGCGGGCATAGAGCAGGTGCAGAACGGCATGTTCGATGCCGCCGATGTATTGATCCACCGGCAGCCAATGGTCCGCCGCCGGCCGGTCGATGGGCGAAGGCGCGGCGGGATTGGCAAATCGCGCGAAGTACCACGACGAATCCACAAAGGTATCCAGGGTGTCGGTTTCGCGTACCGCCGCGCCATCGCAGGCGGGACAACGGACATGCTTCCAGGTCGGGTGCCGCGCCAGAGGGTTGCCCGGTTGGCCGAAATCCATGTCGTTGGGAAGGAGAATCGGCAGGCTCTCCTCGGAGACCGCGACAACGCCGCAGTTGTCGCAATGCACAATGGGGATTGGACAGCCCCAGCCACGTTGACGAGCCACCCCCCAGTCTCTTAGCCGGTAGACCGTGGCGCCGGCGCCGGTCCCGTCCGCCTCCGCTCGCGCGATGGCCGCGGCTTTGGCCGCCTCCGTATCCATTCCGTCCAGGAATCCGGAATTATAAATCCGTCCCGGTCCCACATAAGCGCTCTGTTCCACGTGAAACAGGGCCGGATCGGCATCCTCCGGGAGGACGACCGGCCTGATGGGCAAGGCGTACTTGCGGGCGAAATCGAGATCCCGCTGGTCGTGCGCCGGACAACCGAAAATCGCTCCCGACCCATACTCCATGAGCACGAAGTTGGCGATCCACACAGGCAATTCTCTTGTAGAATCAAAAGGATGTGTCACTTTGAGGCTGGTATCCAGCCCAAATTTCTCCGCTGATTCGATTTCGGCTTCCGAGGTGCCCCCCTGACGGCAGCGCGCCACAAAGGCGGCGACATCGGGTCTCCCCGCGGCCAAGTCGTCCGCTAACGGGTGGTCCGGCGCGACGGCGACGAAACTGGCGCCAAACAAGGTGTCGGGCCGTGTCGTGTAGACCGTCAGTCCCTCGCTTTGGACGCCGCTAAACGTCCTGAGACCCGAGGAAAACCGGAATATCAGCCGCAGGCCCCGAGACTTTCCGATCCAGTTCTCCTGCATCAGGCGCACCTTGTCGGGCCAGCGATCCAACGTCTTCAGCCCCGCCAGAAGCTCGTCGGCGTAGTCGGTGATGCGCAGGAACCATTGGGTAAGCTTGCGACGCTCGACGAGAGCTTCCGAGCGCCAGCCCCGGCCGTCGATGACCTGCTCGTTGGCCAGCACGGTCATGTCCACGGGATCCCAGTTGACCAGCCCCTCCTTGCGGTAGACCAGACCGCGCGCGAAAAGTTTCAGAAACCAGGCTTGCTGGCGTCCATAGTAGGCCGGATCGCAGGTGGCGAACTCCCGCGACCAATCGATGGACAGGCCAAGTCGCTGAAACTCCTCGCGCATCTTGGCGATGTTGTCATGGGTCCAGGCCGCCGGATCGACGCCGCGCTCGGCCGCGGCGTTTTCGGCCGGCAGGCCGAAGGCGTCCCAGCCCATGGGATGCAGGACATTGTATCCACATGCCCGCTTGAAGCGGGCGACGACATCGCCGATGGCGTAATTGCGCGCGTGACCGACNNCCGCGTCCGCCCATGCGGCGCGCCACCTTGGCTCAACTTCCTTGGCGTTGTAGCGGACCATTCGCCTCTTAGGGCTCTTCGCCGAACGCTTTGGAAAAGGGCCCTTCAGCCCCCAAGCGCCATTGGCGAAGCCCCTTAACTACGCAGATTGGACAACCTCAGCTGCCTGGCCCGGGTGAGAATGGCGTTTTCAATGTCGGTGGAGGTCTGGTCGGCCGCGGGCGCGGTGACCCAGCCGCCGGCGCCATTGCTGACCTCCTTGAAGACGCCGACCTTCAAACCGTCGGCGCGCAGGCGCGAATCGAGAATGTAGACGGTCGCCTTGAAGCGCTCGTCGGGTTTCTCCGGATTGATGTACCAGTCGGTAATCACCACCCCGCCGTAGGGGTCAGCGGACGCCAGGGGCATGAAGGCCAAGGTGTCCAGAGTGGCGCGCCAAAGGTAGCTGTTGACCCCGATGGCGGCCGCCGGGGTCGCCCGGGCCAGATTGTGGTTCGCTCGGCCGCCGCACGCCGCCAGGGCGACCACGCCAAGGGACAGGACGGCGATCTTGGCCGCGCGCATCGACATCACCGGCCTGGACGGCATGCTCATGTACTTCACGTGTTCACCTTCAGGGTGCGCCTTCGCCCCACTTCGCCCCGCCGTGGCCTGCGTCTATAACATCCCCGTCACACCGCCAATCCTCAATTCGCGTGTCCCCGGGGCCACACGGCGCGACACATTCCCTCAAGTTCGAAACGAATCGACGGTTGTGCGGTTGACGTTGCGCCGTCGCGGTCCTTTATCGAGGGGGCTGATCCGCGCTTGGCGCTTTCGCCGTGCGGAGCTTATGGGACGAATCGACATCGCCATGGCGCCGTCCAGGTTCATGATCGGGATTCTCGCGGCGGCGGGCCTCGCCGTCGCGGCGATAGGCGCGCATGCTCAGCAAGCGCCGGCCCACATGGTCCTCGTCGCCAACGATTTCAGCGGCCAAGTCAATCTAACCGGCGGCACGGTGCCTCGTCGAACCCTGGAATGGGATGCTCGCAAGGGACGCTGGGGACTGAAGCTGGGCGTTGAGCAGCACCTCTACGGCGAGGTGGAATTGAGGGACCTTCAACCCGGGGTGTACTATCGGGTAACGCCTCGCCTGCACATCGGCGGCGCGGTGAGCCTTGCGCCCGATCAGGTGGAGAACCAGCGCCTGACCGATCCGCAGATGCCCGCCCCTCGCGTGCGCCTGGAAACCACCTTCAAATTCTAGGCTCGACGCTCCCGTGGACCGCCCCGGGCATTAGGCTGGCGCTTCGACCTATCGTCCCGGTCCTCGAACCCCCCGACCGACGCCAGGCCCCAAGCTCCCGATCCAGTTAATCGTGCCGCCGAATGCGCGTTGACGCCGCCAAGGGCGAATACCGGCGCCGGAATCCGGCGCACGAGGTAGGCGAACGCCAGGCTCCCGAGCGGCCGGCCGGCGGATGGGCTGAGGCTTGGGAATACGGGAGAGACCACCACCGCGTCGACCCCGCTCCGACAGGCCCTGAGGGCGGAGGCCAGGCCGTGCGCGGCGGCTGTAACTAGAAAGCGCCGGGGCAGATTTCGCCGCACGACGGACCTGTGAGCCAGGCGCTCGGGAAGATGCAGGCCATCGGCCCGCAATGCGATCGCCAGGGACACATCGGCGCCCACCAGGAACACCACCCCGCGTCGGCGTGCTTCCTTGGCCAAGATCCGCCCCTGGGCCAAGGCGTCGGGCGCTCCGAAGGCGCGGAACACCACCCCGGCGCCCCTTGGCAAGGCGGCGACGATGCGCTCCGGCCGCCGGGTGCGCAGCGGGTCGGTGAAGAAGAGCAGGGGCGGCAGGACCTTTCCCTCGCCGCGCCCACCCCTTAGCGTCCGGGTTCTTAGCTTTCGCGCCGCCCGCCACATGGTCTCGATTGAGCTCATTTCGAATGACAAAGCCCAACCTTCCTGCGGCCGTCGCCCGGTCCGGCCCCCTTGTCGATATCCAAGCGCGTATCGCGCGGGCCGCGCTTGCCGCCGGGCGTGACCCCGCCGACATCGTCCTGACCGCGGTTTGCAAGCTGCAGCCTTGGGCGGCCATCGCCCCGGTGCTGCGGGCGGGTCAAACGGTGTTCGGGGAAAATCGCGTCCAGGAGGCCGCCGCGCGTTGGGACGATCGCCGGGCCGGCGTCGAGCTTCGCTTGATCGGACCCTTGCAAAGCAACAAGGCGCGCCAGGCGGTGGCGCTTTTCGANNCCGCGCATCTACGTGCAGGTCAATACCGGGCAGGAGGACCAAAAGGCGGGCGTCCCGCCGCGCGTCGCCGACGCATTCCTCGATGACTGCCGAAACCGCCTTGGCATTGGCATCGAAGGCTTGATGTGCATCCCGCCGCTGGACGAGCCGCCGGGACCGCATTTCGCCCTGCTGGCCAAGATCGCCCGGCGCAACGGACTGACGAAGCTTTCCATGGGCATGAGCGGCGACTTCGAGATCGCGATCCGCCATGGCGCGACCTCGGTTCGAATTGGTTCGGCTCTGTTCGGGGCGCGCCCGCAACACGGCTAGGGCCTCATGGCGTCTGCGGCGCAAGGATCGACAGGGCGTCGCCGGGTCCGGCCACGGCCAGCAGGGCGATCAGGTCGTCCCTGGCCACGGCGACACATCCTTGGGTCGCGGCGTAGTCGGCCGCCGCCACGTGCAGAAAGATGGCCGAGCCCGCTCCAGGTTTCACCGGCGCGTCATTGTGTCCGATCACCACAAGCAGGTCGTATAGACCGTCGTCCCGCCAGAGCCGCTCGATGCTGGCCGGGTAGGGCCACTCCACCAGGCGGTTGTAGTTGTCGTCATCGGGGGCATCGCACCAGGCGTCATTGGGCCGCAGGGCCCGAGCGGCCAGGCGCGTCGCCGGTGGGCTGACGCGATCAGCGCGAAACAGAACGCGGCGCAGCGGCCAGCGCCCGGCGGGAGTCATGCCGTCCCCCTCGCGCTTTTCCCCGCCGGCGATCACGCCGCCCGGACCTAGCGCGCAGCGGACCTTGCGCGCGCCCAAATCCAGCTTGCCATCGGCCGAAACGGTGAAGATCATGAAGCCTCGCGCGAAGCGGCCGGTTGGCGATCGCCGCTCAACGGTGCATGTTCGAGACCATGGCGCAACGCAAGACGATCCTCATCATCGACGACGACGACGATCTGCGGGCGCTTCTGCGCGAACAGTTCGAAGTTCATGGCGAGTTCACCGCCGCCTTGGCCGCCACGGCGCAAGATGGCGTCCGCCTGGCCCGCGAGAGCCGTCCCGATCTCATCCTCATGGACCTTGATCTGCCAGACCAGAATGGGCGCGAAGCCTGTCGCCTATTGCGCGGGAGCGGTATCGCGGCGCCTGTCATCATGCTGACCGCGGCCGACAGTGAATCGGACACCATTCTGGGTCTGGAGTCCGGGGCCAGCGACTACGTCACCAAGCCGTTCAAGTTCACCTTGCTTCTCGCTCGCGTCCGCGCCCAGCTGCGCGCCCACGAGGCGTCGGAGGACGCGGTATTTCACATCGGCCCGTATGAATTTCGCCCCGCGGGGAAGGTCCTCATCGATGACAAGGGCAAAAAGCTGCGCCTCACCGACAAGGAGGCCAATATCCTCAAATATCTTTATCGGGCCGGCGACAAAGCGGTGTCGCGAGAAGAGTTGCTCGCCGAGGTGTGGGGCTACAACGCTGGCGTCACTACCCACACCCTGGAAACCCATGTCTATCGCCTGCGTCAGAAGATCGAGCTTGATCCGGCCAACGCCCGCCTGCTGGTCACCGAGGCGGGCGGCTATAGGCTGGCGCCGTGAGAGCGGCGACACTTCATCGCGTTTAAGGCCGAGACTCACAACGCCAGGTCCGCCGTCACCGGGGCATGGTCGCTGGGCCTCTCCCAGGCTCTGACCTCTTGGTGAATCCGCGCGGCCGGCGCGCCCAGGCGAAAGGCCGCGCCGCGCAGGCCCGGGGTGATCCAGATGTGATCCAGTCGCAGTCCGCGATTGGAGAGGCGGAAATCGGCGGCGCGGTAGCTCCACCAGGAAAACAGCTTCTCTGGCTCCCGAATGGCCTCGCGCGACAGATCGATGAAGCCAAGGCTCGCCTTTAGGGTCGCCATCGCCTCGACCTCCGCCGGCGTGTGGCTGACCACGCGCGACATGAATTTGTGATTCCACACATCGTTCTCGCCGGGCGCGACGTT
>PMOM01000066.1 GCA_003161535.1 Caulobacteraceae bacterium
ACCCGGGGGCGGTCCCCTCCCCCGGCAGGCGGGCGGAGATCAATTCGCGGTTGACCCCAAGCATTGCGCCGCATGGGCGCACGAGCGCAAAATGGGGCCATGTCCGAGGGTGACGCCAAGGCCGCGACGACTCAGGCCGCCGGCTTTGCCCGCAGGTTCCTCACCGACATCTGGTACTTCACGGCGCTGTCGAGCGATCTGAAGCGCGGGCGCCTGGCGCGGCGCGAGATTTTGGGCGAGCCGGTTCTGCTGGGCCGAAGCCCAAACGGGACCGTGGTGGCGCTGCGGGACATCTGCCCGCACCGCGCGGCGCCCTTGTCGGCGGGCTCCTTCGCCCGCGAGGCCGATGGCCGCGAGACCGTGGAATGCCCCTATCACGGCTGGCGCTTCGACGCGGACGGCGCCTGCGCGGCCATTCCCTCGCTGGTGGAGGGCCAGACCTTCGACATCTCCCGCGTCCGCGTGCGCCGCTACCGCACCGCCGAGAGCCAGGGGATGGTGTTCATCTGGATGGCGGGCGATGCGCGCGACGACCGCGAACCGCCGGCGCCGCCGCCGGTGTTTCCAGGCGTGGTTGGCGGCGCCCCCAAGCTTGTCGATCGGCGAAACTTCGAGGCCCACATCGATCATGCCGTGGTCGGACTGATGGATCCCGCCCACGGACCCTTCGTGCACCGGCAATGGTGGTGGCGCTCCAAGGCGTCCCGGCACGAGAAGGCCAAGCGCTTCGAGCCGGCGGCCGAGGGCTTCGTGATGGTCCGCCATCCGCCGTCATCGAATTCGCGCGCCTACGCCCTTCTGGGTGGCAAGCCGATGACCGAGATCAGCTTTCGCCTGCCGGGCCTGCGCTGGGAGCACATCGAGATCGGCCGCCGCCAGGTGCTGTCCTTGACCTGCCTGACGCCGGTGAGCCCGACCCGGACCCGCATCACCCAGATCGTCTGGTCCGATCATCCGGTGTTCGCTCTGGCCGGGCCGCTGATCCGCGCCGGCGCCCGCCGCTTCCTGGCCCAGGACGGCGACATGGTGAACCTGCAGAACCAGGGCCTGAAATACGATCCGCCCCTGATGTGGATCGACGACGCCGACCGCCAGGCCAAGTGGTACCAGGCCCTCAAGCGCGAATGGGTCGCGAGCCGGAAAGAGGGCCGCGCCTTCGCCAATCCGGTCGAGGCGGCGACGCTGCGATGGATCAGCTGACGAAGCGCTTTGGCGGGCGGCTCTATCGCGCGGTCACGACGTGGCCGGACCGCGCCGGCTGGGCCTTCAGCGCCGGGGTGGGGATCGCCACCCTGGCCGCCATGGCGGCGGTGGGTTTCTCGGGCGGCCTCTACGCCCTGCATCCGGCGGCGACGCGGGGCTTGGCGTGGAGAATGCTCAGTGTGCTGATCGCCCCGGCCATCGGCGAGGAGCTGGTGTTCCGCGGCCTGCTCGTCCCCGATCGCCAGGAGACCGCAAGCCCCTGGGCCTGGCTCGCGGCCGCCACCGCCGTCTTCACCGCGTGGCACGTGGCGGAGGCCAAGACCTTCCTGGCCGCCGCCGCGCCGATGTTCCTGCGGCCCGACTTCCTCGCCTGCGCGGCGCTGCTGGGCGCCGGCTGCGGATTGATCCGCTGGCGAACGGCCTCGCTGTGGCCCGGCGTCGGTCTGCACTGGACGATGGTGATGCTCTGGCAGACCTGGCTTGGCGGGTTTACCCTTTAGGGATGACGCCCCAAGACACCGCCCGCCATCTGATCCAGGCCGCCTGCGCCGTGGCCGTGCTTGCCGTCGGCGCATGTTCCAAGCCGGCCCCGGCCAGCCGTCTGCCCAGCGACGCCCTCGATCACGCCATCGGCGATGTCATAGGCGATCCGGCGACGTGCGTGCTTGTCGCCGAGCGGGCGACGCGGAAGGTGGTCTATCGCTATGGCGACGACTTCAACTGTGTGCGCGGCCTGCCGGCGTGCGATCGGCCCGGAGACCTGTCGGCCAAGGCCGCCCTGGCGCTGGCCGACAGCGCGGACGGCCGGGGGGCGAGCTGCCCCTCCAACGCCGACGCCTCGCGCACCGTGGGCTGGGCCGAGGGGCGGGTGGCCAGCCTGGGGCGCGACCTCATCTATTCGGCGGTGATGGAGGGCCAAGCCGCCCTGCCCGGACAGGAGATCTCCGCCCGCCTCACCCAGGCCTTCCAGCACGCGGGGCTTTAGGGGAATTCGCCGGATCAGTTAACGCGCTCTCTGCCCCCCTTGGGGGAAGTACCGCCGAAGGCGGGGAAGGGGGCTCTTCCGCCTACCCCGCCGCCTTCAGGCGCTCCAGCAGCAGGGGGTGGAGCTGGGAATTGGCGGCGCAGATGGAGCCGGTGCTGAGCGGGTCCTCGCCGCCNNGACCCCGGTGACATCCACGCGCATCTTCAGCTCTCCCGCCTCCACCGGCGTGGGCGTGGCGGCGCCGGTGCGCACGGCCATCATGGCGAAGGGGCGCGGGCCCGGGGAGGACGCGGCGCCCTCGGTGAGATTGACCAGGCGGAC
>PMOM01000223.1 GCA_003161535.1 Caulobacteraceae bacterium
GCTCTGGGCTATAACGTCGCCGTCCACGGCCAGAAGGCCTACAATGGGGTGGCCCTGTTATCGAAAACGCCCCTGGAGGACGTGCGCAAGGGACTGCCCGGCGACGATGGCGATGATCACGCCCGCTATCTGGAAGCCGTGGTTTCGGGTCCAACACCGGTGAGGGTGGCGGCGATCTATCTGCCCAACGGCAATCCGATCGGCACCGAGAAATTCGCCTACAAGCTCAAATGGCTAGGGCGCCTGAACGCGCATGCCAGCGCCCTGCTCTCGTTGGAGGAGCCGCTCGTCGTGGCGGGGGACTTCAACGTTATCCCGGAAGCCGATGATGCAGACAATCCGGCCGCCTGGATGGGCGACGCGCTATTTCAGCCGGAAAGTCGCGCGGCCTTTCGAGCGCTCAAATGGCTGGGCCTCACGGACGCCTACATGGCCGCCGACGGCGCGCCCGCGGGCTACACCTTCTGGGACTATCAGGCCGGCGCGTGGCCGCGCAATCATGGCATTCGGATCGACCACCTGCTGCTCTCGCCACAGGCGGCGGACCGGCTCGCCGGGATTGCCATCCATCGCGACGTGCGCGGCTGGGATAGGCCATCGGATCATGTTCCCGTGGTGGCGCAGCTTAGTCTGTAGACCCGTGAAGGCCATTTCCCCGCTTGCGCGGGTAAAACGGAAGTGGGCATCCTAGCGAGGGACAACCGGGGGCAGTCCAATGACCAGCCTGATCGCCGCGGCGGCGGCTTTCGTACTGTTGCATCTCATTGTCTCAGGCACGCGGGTTCGCGATACCCTTACTGGCGCCATGAGCGCCCGGGCCTACATGGGGCTGTTCTCCCTCGCGTCGGTTGGACTGCTGGTGTGGCTGGGGATCGGCTACGCCCACGCCAGGGGCAGCGCCGCCGACACGGGCTACTGGACGGCGACGCCAGCGACCAAGGATATCCAGCTTGCCATCCAGCTGCTCGCGACGCTGTTTGTCGTGCCGGGACTGACCACGCCCAATCCCACCAGCGTGGGCCAGGAAAGAGCGCTCGAGAAGCCCGACCTGGTCCGCGGCATGCTGCGCATCACCCGCCACCCGTTTCTGTGGGGCGTGGCCATCTGGGCGGCGGGGCATTTGTTGGTCAATGGCGACGTGGCGAGCCTTATCCTGTTCGGTTCCCTGCTCGCCCTGGCTCTGTTCGGCCCGGCCAGCATAGACGCCAAGCGCAAGCGCGCCTTGGGCGAGCGCTGGAACGCCTTCGCCGCGACGACATCCAACGTCCCCTTCTCCGCCATCCTCGCGCACCGCCAGTCGCTCAAGATCGGGGAGATCGGCTGGTGGCGACTGGCCTTGGCGGTCGCCGTCTGGGCGGCGCTGATCTTCGTACATCCCTATGCCTTCGGAGCCTCGCCACTGAGCTAGCGAACCCGGGGCCCGCGCCTTGCTCGGCGCTTTGGCGTTCGCCGGTGTCCGGGCGACGCGCGACGGACATTTGCGCCGGCCACGCCGGTGATTTTCGCAGCAGCTTCCTAGGTCGCCAGGGCGAAGTCCATGGCGGCGCGGGCATGGATCTCGGTGGTGTCGAAGACCGGGACAGGCATGTCCCGCGCGCCAACCAAAAGGCCGAATTCGGTGCAACCCAGGATGACGCCATCGGCTCCCTCTTGTGACACCGCCCTCGCGGCGATGGCCACGACGGCCGCCTTGGACGCCGACTCGAAGCGGCCCTGGACGAGCTCATCGTAGATGATCGCGTGCAATCGCTGGCGATCCTCAAGGTTCGGCGTGATCGCCTCGACGCCGCCGGTCCGCAATCGCTCCAGATAGAACGGCTGCTCCATGGTGAAGCGCGTCGCCATGAGCAACGGACGCACCGCGCCGGACGCCACGATCACCGACGCGGTCGCGTCTGCCACATGTATCAGCGGGATGTTCACCGCCGCAGCGACTTCCATGGCCATTTTGTGCATCGTATTGGCGCAAATCAGCAGTCCCTCGGCGCCCGCCGCCTCCAGGCGCCGGGCGGCGTCCGCCAGCAGCGCCGTCGCGGCCCCCCAGTCACCCGCCGCCTGCATGGCGGCGATCGTCGCGAAGTCCGCCGACCAGATGAGAAGTTTCGCCGAGTGTTGTCCACCCAGTCGCTCCCGGGCGAGGCGATTGAGCCATTGATAGTAGACGGCGGTGCTCTCCCAACTCATTCCGCCCAGGAGGCCGAGCGTCTTCATCACCGCACCCGTACGCCGGCTCTAGAGATCGGCATAGACATGCCGCTCGCCTTTCATACCCGGATGGGTGACGGCCCCAAGGTGCGCGGGCCCAACGCCTTGAGCGAATTTCCACAGGGCGCCTGAGCCATAGGCGGTCTGGCGTGGTTCCCAATGTCGCTTGCGGGTCTCCAGCTCAATAGGATCAACTTCCAGCTCGATGGTTCCGGCATCGGCGTCGATGGCGATGATGTCTCCGTCCCTGACCAGAGCGATGGGGCCGCCGTCCTGGGCCTCGGGGCCGATGTGACCGATGCACAGGCCGCGCGTGGCCCCCGAGAATCGGCCGTCTGTGACCAGAGCCACCTTGTCACCCCTGCCCTGCCCCGAGAGCGCCGCGGTGGTCGACAGCATCTCTCGCATGCCTGGGCCGCCCTTGGGCCCCTCATAACGGATGACCAACACCTCGCCGTCTTTGTAGGCGCCGCTCTCCACGGCGGAGAAACATGCCTCCTCGCCATCGAACACGCGGGCCGGACCCCTGTGTGCGCGGTGGGAGGTCATGCCGGCGACCTTGACGATGGCCCCATCGGGGGCGAGCGAGCCCCATAGGCCCACCACGCCGCCTGTCGGCGAAAGCGGGTTGTTCACCGGACGGATGACGTCCTGGTCGGTGCGCCAGACCACGTCGGCGAGATTTTCCGCCAGGGTCCTGCCGGTGACCGTCAGGCAATCGCCATTGAGGAAGCCGCCATCCAGCAGGGTCTTCAGCAGCACCGGCACGCCGCCGGCCTCGCCCATGTCCTTGGCGACATAGCGCCCGCCAGGCTTGAGGTCGGCGAGATAGGGGGTGCGGCGAAAGATTTCCGCCACATCGCGCAACGTGAACTCGATTCCGCATTCATGGGCCATTGCCGGCAGGTGCAGCGCGCCGTTTGTCGATCCGCCGGTGGCGGCTACGACCACGGCGGCGTTCTCGAAAGCGGGGCGCGTGCAGATGTCGCGCGGACGGACGCCCGCCGCAATCAGGCGCACGACCGCCTCGCCGGAGGCGACGGCGTAGGCATCCCGGCTTTCGTAGGGCGCAGGCAGGGCCGATGACAACGGCAACGCAAGGCCGATCGCTTCGGAGACGCAGGCCATGGTGTTGGCGGTGAATTGCCCCCCGCAGGCCCCCTCGCCCGGACAGGCGTGGCGCTCAAGTTCTTCAAGGTCCTTGAGCTTGAGTTTTCCCGCCGAATGCTCGCCGACCCCCTCGAAGACATCGGCCACGGTAACGTCGCGTCCGCGCCATCGCCCCGGCAGGATGGACCCCCCGTAGAGGAACACCGACGGCACATTGAGCCGCAGCATGGCCATCATCATCCCAGGCAGGCTCTTGTCGCAGCCGGCAACGCCAACCAAGGCGTCATAGCCATGCCCGCGCACGGTCAGCTCCACCGAATCGGCGATGACCTCCCGACTGACCAGGCTTGAGCGCATCCCTTCATGCCCCATGGCGATGCCGTCGGTGACCGTGATTGTGCAGAACTCACGCGGCGTCGCCCCGGCCGCCTTGACGCCGGTGCTCACCGCATGGGCCTGCCGCATCAGGGCGGTGTTGCACGGAGCCGCTTGATTCCAGCACGAGGCGACGCCGACGAACGGCTGGGCGATCTCGCGCGAGCCCAGACCCATGGCGTAATAATATGAACGGTGCGGCGCCCGCGCCGCCCCTTCGGTCACATGCCGGCTGGGAAGCTTCGATTTGTCCCAGGTTCCATCGGGATTCTTGGCCATGCGGGCGCTCCATTCCTAGGGCGGCATCCCTAGCCGAGCGGTGGAATTGGCGCAAAGTCGGACACCGCCGTGGCGCGCGCCTGAAGGTTGTCTCGATTGGGCCGCCAAGGACGAAGCGCGTGACGCCGGTAACATCGTTTGCAAGGATTCAGAACGGCGCTATAGGTCTGCGGGTCGGAACCTAGAATCAATTGATAGGGGAATGATCGCATGAGACTTTCAGCCTTAGCCGTCACGGTTTTCGCCGCGACCGCGTTGGTGGGCGGAACGGCGGCCGCGCAAGCGACCATGCAGCCAATTCCGAACCCACCCGAAGCCCCCAAGGTGATGCATCACCATGGGTGGCATCACCACCATCATAAGATGCATCACGCCATGAAGCACGACGCGGCCGCGGCGGCGCCGGAGACAAAGTAAGCAAACCTTCGAACGCCGGCGTCCGCGCGAGAAGCGTACGCCGGCGCGTTGCTTGGCCGTGATCTAGCGAGACTGGCTCTCGCCGCGAGCGCATTGGCGTACGGCGCCATCGCCCGACTCTTACGACCTCATGCCCTGAGCGACCTCTCGCCGTATGCTCGACACCGCGCGCGAGGAAATGCCCCCTATATCCACGCGGCCCGTCCGGCGGGCACGATCGTTGTTCCCACCGGGGCCAGGGCGATTAGGGCCAGCTTGAAATGCTGGAAGGCGAAGGGCAAACCGATGATGGTGACCGCCTGAGCCGCGCCAATGACCACATGGTGCAGGGCGATCCACCACCCGGCCAGAACAAACCAAACGACATTGAGCACGAGCCCGATGTCGCCCGTGCCAAGATCATCTCGCCCGGTGACCGCGCGTCTTGGTATCGCCTGACGCCCGAACGGCGCGAAGGCGAAGATCCCGATCCTGAACGCCGCACCGGCCCAGGGCAGGCCGACGATGGTCACCGCGAGCAAGGCGGCGCCGAGCAGCCAAGCCAGGCCGGAGATGAAACCGCCGAAGATGAACCAGAGGATGTTAAGCAGAAGAATCAAGGCGTCCCTCGCCTTGCCAGCACCGCCGGCGGGTTCATGGCGTCGACCATGGAGGTCGGCATCAGGATCGTGGCGCCGCGCTCCTTGGTGGTCTCGTAGATGATATTCATGGCCCGCAATTGCAGAGCCGCGGGATGGTCGGCATAGGCCTTGGCGGCCTGGACGAACTGCGCGGCGACCTCCACTTCCGCCGAGCCCAGAATGACCCGCGCCTGCTTTTCGCGTTCCGCCTGGGCCTGGCGGGACATGGCGTCCTGCAAGGCTTCGGGGATGGCGACGTCGCGAATCTCCACGCTCATCACCGATATGCCCCACACTTTGGTCTTGGCGCCGATTTCATCGCGCAGCCGCTCATCGGCGGCCCGGCGGTCGGAGAGCAGCGCCGCCAGCATTGAAGAGCCGATCATTTCGCGCAGCGACGTTTGGGCTACCCGATCGATGGCGGTGCGATAGTCGGTGATCTCCAGGGCGGCGGCNNTCGACGTTGACGGGCACGGTGTCCTTGGTCAGCGCCTGCTCGGCATTGAAGGCGGTGGTCTGGATGCGCTCGTCGATCACGGCGACGACCTGGTCCAAAATCGGGAAGATGAAAAACAGGCCGGGGCCCTTGACGCCCTGAAGTTTGCCGGCGCGCAAGATCACGAACTTCTGCCAAGTGTTGGCCATCTTCAGCGACAGCGCCACCAAGATCGCCGCGATCACAAACGGCGCGCCAGCCAAGGGCCCGATCGAGCGCCCGACGACCGCGCCGACCACGATCAGCGCCACGGTGATAAAGAGGGTAATGGGGTTCATGGATCGCTCCTCGCGGACCTAGCCGTGCCGCAACAAGCGCGGCATTTTGCGCACCGTCAACGGCAATGCGCCCGGGGGTCAAGACGCCAAGGAGTTCGCCATAGGCGGCCAAGTCGCCATCGAGGCCCCGGATCATGAGCCCTCTGAGCCGAGGTTCCAGGCTTGTCGCGCTGCTCATCCATCATTCGCGTCACGGGCGAATGGGGTTACATCGCCGGTCGCGGTGGCGTAACCGATCGCCTCATACATGCGAACTGTCAGCGTGCGGCGATCGTGCCCACCACCTGCCACCCGATCAAAGGCGACCTTGATGTCTTCGATTTTGAACTCCGCCCCTCCCGCCCCCGCCGCGCCGCTCACCGTTGCCTGCGGAATCGCCGTCGCCGCGATCGTCGCGCTGGGCTTTGGCGGGGCTCGGGGCGCGGCGGCCCCGTCCCTTCGCGTCCCGGCCCCCGCCGTCGATGTCCCCGTGGCGCCAGGCGGACTGCAGACCGCGATCCTCTCCGGCGGCTGTTTTTGGGGCGTTCAGGGCGTCTTCGAGCATGTGCGCGGCGTCAGGCAGGTTCTGGCTGGCTATGCGGGGGGAAAGGCGGTCACCGCGAACTACGAACTGGTGAGCACCGGCGCGACCGGCCACGCCGAGTCGGTGAAGATCACCTTCGATCCCAAGCAAATTTCCTACGGCGAAATTCTGCGCATATATTTTTCCGTCGCCACCGATCCAACGCAGGTCAATCGGCAGTTTCCGGACGAGGGGCCGCAGTATCGCGGGGAAATCTTCTACACCGACGCCGCTCAGAAGGCCGTCGCGACGGGATACATCGCCCAGCTTAACGCCGCCAAAGTCTTTGACCGGCCAATCGCCACGCGCGTCGACCCCTACACGGGCTTCTTCAAGGCGGAAGCGTACCACCAGGACTACCTCGTCCGTCACCCAGACGCGGCTTACATCGCCACCTATGACTTGCCGAAAGTGGCCGCCCTGAAGCTCTTGTTCCCGGCTCGGTACAGACCGGTCCCAGTGACTGCTCTGTAGTCTCGATCATCTCCCAGACTGATGCTAGGCGCGCAGGACCCGGCCGAAGAATTTCGATATTTTTTCGCGCGCTGACTGGGCCGCAACCGGGTCGAACACCATCGACGCCGCTCCACCGGCGCCTTCGTGGGCGAACGGATCATGGATGATCTGGCCAGGCAGGGCGCGATCAAACCCATGTGTTGCGCCAGGATGGACGACCCCCTGAACCGCGCCGCCCGTGACTTGGGCGTTCAGGGCCGCGACCAGGCGGTCGCCGGCGCCCGGCGTGTCATAGTCGTCGGCCTCGCCAGTCTGGATCAAGATCGGGGCCGGCGTGCGATCAGTCAGTTCCAGATCCGCAACACGCGAATAGGCCCAGCATACCGGATAGAGAGCGGCGTGGGCGGCGAAGGCGGGCGCGGGCCCGCGCAAAGCATCGGCGTGTCGCAAGGTGGCGGCAAGCAGGGTCACCACGCCTCCCCAAGAAAATCCCATGATGCCGACCCGGGCCGGGTTGATCTCCGGCTGCGCCCCCAAGAAGCGCAGGGCTCCGAAGGCGTCAGGCATGGTTTCGACCGGCGAAGCGGGTCTGGCGCCGGCGCCGCGAACTGTTCCGCGCGCCGCCCACATGTCGATTTCCAGGGTGGCGATACCTGCTTCGTGAAGCGCGACCGCTTGAAACTCGCCCCGACCATCGACGCCGTCCGAGCCGTGGCAGATGACCACGGCGGCTCCGGCCAGGGGCCCCAAGACCTGCGCTGGCAAGCTCAATTTCCCCGCCACGCGCAGAGCCGGCGCCTTGGGAGTTTCGAAGCTGACATAGGCGATCCTGGAGGCCATGATCTCGATCTCGCTCTGCCGGGACGACGGGTCCAGCGACTGAATAGCACGCGCTTTGGCTTGGGATCGGAACGAGCATTGCCGCGGTCCGTTGCGCACCCATGGACATGCCCGTAACGACGCCCGCCGCCGACCCCCGCGCCTTGGAGGCGCTTCACAAGCGCCTGATCACCGTTATCAACTCCGCCAGCGGCGGCGCGAACGCCGATTCCGAAGCCGAGGCGAAAGCCGTCTTCGAGGCGGCAGGCCTGCCGCATGCCCAGGTGATCTGCGTCCCCGCCGCCGAAATCGATCAGGCTCTCACCCACGCCGTGGCCAATGCCGATGTATTGGTCGTGCTCGGCGGCGATGGCACGATTCGCTCGGCGGCGGCGAAGTCCGGCGGCGGGGCCCACTATCTGATCCCGCTGCCGGGCGGCACCATGAACATGCTCCCAAAGGCCCTATACGGCCAGCGCCCGTGGCGGGGGGCCTTGGCCGACACCCTGGCCAACCCCCAGAGCCACGAGGTCAGCGGCGGCAAGGTCGGCCAACACGCCTTTTTCGTCGCCGCGCTTCTGGGCGCGCCGACCCTGTGGGCGGACGCCCGTGAAGCCTTGCGGGAAGTCCATCTGGTCGAAGCGACCCAAAGAGCGATTACGGCCGCGCGCCGCAGTTTGTCGGAGCCGTTGAGCTACGCTTTCGGCGACACGCTAAGCGGTTCGGCCGAAGCCGTTGTCCTGGTTTGCCCCTTGATCTCGAAGGTGATGAACGAGGATGAGCGCGGCTTGGAGGCGGCGGCGGTGGACACGCTGACGGCGGGCGAGGCTCTGCGCCTCGGCTTCCACGCTCTGTTCGATGATTGGCGGGGCGATCCCTCGGTGAAGCGGGCCAAGGTGAAAACCGCCACGGTGATCGGCCATGGCCGGGTGCCGGTGATCGTGGACGGAGAGCGGTTTCGCATGGGCCGCAAGGTGGAGATTCAGTTCACACCTTTGGCTTTTCGCGCCCTCATTCCCGCCGGCGATTTGGAAGCTTCCACGCCGACGCGCGCCGCGCCCGCCTCCGAAGAGAGGCTGGCCCCGCCGGGTTGATTATGCTTGAGAGGGGCAAGGCGGGTGGGAAACGACTTGACCGTACTGGACAGACC